>JBIIHN010000093.1:0-6254 GCA_044235745.1 Bacteroidia bacterium | reverse complement strand
CGCAGTCTATATTCGCTGATGACGTATTCGGCAACATCATAATGAAGGATCAGTTTGGGAATACACAGTCCACCTTTTCAAAAGATGCATTCGGGAATACTGTTGTAAAAGATGAGTATGGTAATACGCAGGGCAGGTATTCTAAGGATGAATTCGGTAACATCATTTACACTCCCGGGCCTTGAGCAATAAGATGGTGCCGGATAATGCCGGCCCAATCTTTATATGCTTTTCAAATGTAATCTGCCGGTTTTATGCCTGTGGCAATAAAATTCTTGAATTGCCTGGCATCCTTCAATCTCGCAGTTTAAAATAAAAAGAGGCATCATTGGGAAGGACCACAAGTTCACGGGGCAGGATAATTCTTTTTGGCTCTCCGTTAGGCCCTGTAATGTAATAGTATCTGGCGATATCGTCAGGAAGATGCGCGCGAAAGGCGGCACTGATACGAGCTGTTTTCTGGGCGATGCTGGTATGTGTGGCATCCGATAAATCGTAGAGCGATTGCCTTATCTTCTCATTCACATCGCGACCTGTTACCGCTTTATATAGCGACTCAATTTCAGCTCTGTAATCGCTCATGCCTTTAAATGTAATGCCACCGGGATATCTCAGAAAGAGCAGGAATACCACTTTGGCCAGCGGATACATTTTGATTTCAATGTAATTGTAGTCCAGAAGAAACAGGCGATAGTCGCTTGTAATACTGAGCCTGCTGAGCCGCGGTGTAGCCGTTCGCTGCTGTAGCACCCGCAGCAATTCCTGACTGAGATCAGGGTGTTTTTCCTTCCAGTAATCCGCCAGCCGGCGTAAAAGCGTAGTCATTACCTGAATCTGTTGGAGCGAGGTTAGTCCGGCCAGTTCCTGATGAATCTTCTCCAGCAGTACGGCATCGTCCCCGGCCTCCGCTATTTCATCTTTATCGGGTGGCGTTGACTCTGCCTCCGGGCTGTAAAATAAATCCGCATCGTACTGTCCGTTTACATGCTTTCGTGCCTGCCTCATCAGGCCGGGCCGGTGATCGCACAGATGGTCAATGTAGTAGTCTATTGACCCGCTGGTTCTCGCAGAAATGTCGGCAAGCGGAAACACACTCAGCGTATCCGGGTCAAATCGTGACAAGTCGATCATCAGGTGAAGAAAGCAGGGGGTAGGTAACTCCGGGAGGTCGAGATACTCGAGAAAGGAATCCTCATGTGCGGTCTGACTGCTGCTTTCGAAGATCCGTAAAATGTCGGCCTCCAGCTCATCCGTGTGGAGCGTATGCAGGGAGCCCAGGCGAAACTTCAGCCAAGCCATGTACTTCTGTGCCAATACCGAGCCGGGTGCAAAGCCCTCCGCGGGGACGTAATGCAAGTGATAGCCTGCCTTCTCAAACTTCGAAGTCCATTCCGGAATTTTCATCTCCAGATCCGCGCGCGTTTCTTTATCGGCACGTGCGTAGATAAGATATACATCGGATGATTTTAAAAAATGATCAGAACGCGGATATACGCTAGACACTACGTATGTTCTCTTCAGTCGGTTCAGCGTCTTAAACGACAGGGCATGTTTTCGACCGCCCGGATCATCATTCACCCGCCACCCACACACGTTGTTCGATTCTAAATACCCGGTGTCGAAGCCGAGGCTTTTCCAGTAGCGATATTGCCCGGGAGTGTAGTGAATGGCGATTGAATTCGCTATATTAACTTCTGATTTTATGAATTGAGCCAGGCGCTCATTCATTTCCGGAAACACGTGTTTAATCTGATACTTCCGTGCGAACTCCTCCGCCCCCTTCTTCTGTTCCGGGTCATTTGCATTGTAGCCATACAGCACGATATCCAGACCAGCTCTTCGCGCCGAAGCCATTACCTCAGGGATATTCTCCTCTTCTACTCCATTATACCCCTCCCGATAATGCTTTTGTTCATCTACACGCTCTTCAACCTCAATTCTTAACAACCACACCAGCTTGCTCCTAATGAACCTTTCCAGTTGCAGCGGCAAACTCTTATGTATCAGTTTGAGCACTAAAAATAAAGGGACTAAAAGCAGTATTGTAGGTATGTAAAATACATTAAACAACTTGCTTTCATCCGGTTTCCCTTTAGGGTACACAAGTAGTTTTTCCTTTCTCACCACAAATACATGCTCCCCGGTGAGGTCAGGCCGCATTTGATAATCTTTCACATAGCCGACATAATCAGCCTGCAATATCGGATGCATAGGAATTATCAGATACCTTTTTCTGAAAGGGTTCGGGAAAGCTGTTTCTGTTTCCAAAGACTACGACAATAGAAATGATGTTGACGCTAAATTGAATCATTTCCATTTGTTAAAAAAGAGTCCTTGAAAATTAATTGATAAGGCCGGCCTATCACGGGATAAGCCAGCCTCTTTTTATAATTTACAACAAGAGCAACAGAATCCAGGCCCCCCATCCCAGTGCCTCCCAGGTGATAAGCTGTCCCTTCGCCTTCGAACGATAACAAGATAAATACTCAGGATCACTGAAAAAATCCTTGTTCTTGGATAACATGTAAGTCTCCCTACCCTTCTGCGGAGTGGGGTTCGCCAATGCGGTTCCGATCATGGCAAAAGGACCAAATAAAACACCAAGGGCAAAATGCCATCCTTTCTTACCATGATAATTTTCAGCATCCATACGTCCCGCCATACACTTATTAATATCGCTTTCCGCCATTTTAGTAAATGCGGTGTACACTTTGTCGCAGGGATTTTCAAATTCAATACTGAAAATATCTTCCGCAGGAATCAGGTATCGCTTCCCCTCCGATTTAAAAACTATTGCACAAGGCTCGACCTTCAACACCTTGCCGTCAAAACAGTGTTTGTTTTGCAAAGTCAGAATGTCACCTGACATCGCAGGCAAGGTACTGAACAGTACGCCTGCCATCAGTAATTTAAAGAATTTCATTTTACGGTACATTTTGATTTTTTTAGTAGGCCAAAGAAAATCAGTCGGGGCTATTGTCCGGAAAACTGAAAGCTTGCAGTCGCTGTTTCCGGCCGGCCTTCGATGTGCCATCCAGTCGGATCCGGCCTATGCGCGGTAAAAGGGGAAAGGCCCTTCAAAGGGAAAATCGGCTAAGCAAAAACAAGTACACCCTGCCATCTGAAACTAAAAGGTAAGGCCCAAAATGCCTACTCTACGCTGCGATAACCGACAGTACCTTCATCCCAGCTCAGCAAGGCACGATCGAGTATGATTTTTTTGGGTTCCGCGTTTTTACCGGTGATCGTATAGTGATCCGCAATATGATCCGGCATAAATGCACGGAATGAAGCGCGTATTCGCGCCACTTTCTGCGCGATACTGATATTGGATGCATCCGTAAGGTCATCCAGCGACTTCCGAACCTTTTCGGTAATCACGCGACCGGTTACTTTTTCATACAATTGGCACAATTGCGCCCTGTAATCAATCATATTCTTAAAAAGAATACCATCGGGATGAAGCAGAAAAAGCAGAAATATAATTTTAGCAAGCGGATACATCGGTATTTCAAGATTATTGTAATCCACGAGATAGATTTTATATTCCCGGGTAATTTTCATGCGGGAAATCTGCAGAGGTGCGTCATGGTCGCTCCAGGCACGCAGCAGCGCCCGGGCAAGCTGCGGATGAGATTCACGCAGCTGCATAGAAAGGCGCTGTAACAATACAGCCATGAGTCGGAGTTGCTGCTGTTCTTTAAGTTTTGAAATCTTTTCATAAATAGAAAGTAACTCCTGTGTGTCTTCGGGGACTTCCTGTAATTCCTTTTCATCCGGCTCCATGAAGTAGCGTTGCGGATGAAAAAACATATCGTTATTGTTGACATTTCCATCTTCAGGCCATTTGCTGCTGCTATAAGCAGGATACTGATCAGGAATCCGTTTGAGCTGCGCCACATAGTCGAGCATAGCCGCCTCCTCCAACTGTCCGTTCTTCGGCAATTGGAAATACGTAAAGTGATTATCTGTGATGGTATCGTAAGAAGGCTTACGCCTTAGCAGCACGGGCAAAGGCATTTCGGGCAGATCAAGGTAATCCAGCAGGGTTTGCTCAAGCTCCACATCTGTCATACCGTCGATGCAATCCAGCATACTCTGTTGCAATTCATCCGTAGTCAAAACCCGTAGTTCAGGCACCCTGAACACTATGCCGGGCATCAGGAGTTGTACGATATGCGCTGGACTACGCCGGTCTATGGTAATTATTCGTAGCACGTAGCCTTCCCGCGCCATCCATTCACTCCACTTCTCGTAATTCCGCACTAAGGTTTTGCGCATGGCATCATCTTCAGGATGCCCCACAAAAAACACCTCCTTCGGATTAAATTCACTTGCATGAGGAGAGCTGATGTAGTAGTTGAGATCGCCGTAACTTAGTTTGAAAAAAAAGCTGGCAGAGCCATGAATTCCGTTGATTGCCTCCTGGCCCGGATTTTCAGGCTGCACCAACTGGATTACCGACCTATTTGCCTCTGACCACTCAAAACCCCTGGCCGCCCAGTAATCCATCGCAGCCCGATCCCGTATAACGATTCGGGAATCACGGGGATGAACTTCATCAGTTAAAAAACGTTCAAAATCGGAATCGTCCCGGGAAAAGGCCCGGTCGATACAGCCGGAGGCAAGCAACGCCCGCACCTGCTTTACCTGCACCGGGTCAGATTCCTTGTAACCGTACAGGGCGATCTGATAACGAGATTGTCGGAGCTTATTGAGAAAAGACGGAATATCTTCTTCCGCCTGAAAAAGTTTTTTCCGACTCCGGATGATCCTGATCTTTTCAGTCCTTTTCTGATTTTCGATAAAAGAGGGAATAATAATCGGACGCAGATAATCCAAAAGAAGGTCGGTGATACCCGGTTTACTTCTACTGCACAAAAGTACAATGGGTATCATAAGTACAACACTTAGGATGACCACCGGTATAATTAATACGAACCAGATTATATCCAGCAGGGTAGTTGCGGGGACGTATTCCACGCGGCACTCCGAATCCATCCCTGCCTTCAGCACCGCCCGCCCTTTTTTCAAGGTGGTCTCGCCCTGATAAAGTGTACCCTTGTACCTTGATAAAATGAGCGGATCGGCGGGCAGAAGTACAAATTTCTTTTTACGCATACGCCTGCAAAGGGAACGAATTTCGGAGAAACACGGAAATGGCCATGCAAAATCCTGCCTGAGGCTGTGGGACACCACGCAGCGCCATAACAAGCTTGTCAACTTTTCATCACCCGCCGCAGAGACCCTTCCTTTGCTTAAAATTTAAACGCTATGAAATCAATAACCTATTACCATCTGGTGCTGGATGCGAGCGGCAGCATGAACTCCGTCCGCCAGTCGACCATTGAAGCTGTGAATCAGCAACTAAAATCTATACGCGCCACCGCGGAAAAGCATCCCGATCAGCAGATTTCTATTACCCTGACGTTGTTCAACACCAGTGCGCAATGCCTGTTCAGCGATTTTTCACCGGAAAAAGCGCCGTATATCGGAGACAAAGAATACCGGCCCGACGGAGGTACAGCCTTGCTGGATGCATTAGGTGCGCGAATTACAGAAACTGAACATAAACTGCGGCCGCAGGATGACGTAGTGCTGGTAGTCATTACCGACGGGGAGGAAAACTCCTCGCAGTATTTTACCTTCCCGCAAGTGGCCCATACCATCGAACGTCTTAAGAAAACGGAACGCTGGTCGTTCAGCTTTATCGGCGCCGATCTGGATGCATGGTCGGTAGCCGGCAAGCTGAATTTTTCGCGCAACGAAGTGATTCAGGTGGATAAAGATGCGATGCAGAGTACCTTTCTTCATTTAAACGAGGAACTGAACGACTATATGGAGCGTAAATCTAAAGGAGAAAAGCTCGGCCGCCTTTACGACAAGCAGTAAATCGGCTCGTACAGGAGCATGCGCAGCGATAATCGTGTGGCGTGCTACTGCTAATCGGTACGTATGTGAATTAAACGTGCTTGAGACTAAAGTGCCTTTTAGATTGATGCTGATTAGCCTGTCTAAAAGTGGATCAGACGTGTTGCACCCACTATGAGCATATATACCACAATTGTCAATCTATTTAATTACACCTTAAAAACTAAATAAAAATGAACAACAATTCAATAATGACGCTTGATCTGTACAAAACTCAAAATGCATGGGTATTTGATGATACTACATTTGACATAGTGCGTGAACCTTTTGTGCTCGGTATGTCTGAAATTATTTCTTCTTATTTACCTGAAGATGCTACAACC
>JBIIHN010000092.1:0-6303 GCA_044235745.1 Bacteroidia bacterium | reverse complement strand
TGGCATTGGCAGTAGGCGACATTCGTTTTCATGCTTACGATCACCGCAGTGGAGTATATGCAGAACCGGTCACGCTGGATAAAGCTGTGTACGAATTTGCGGATATGCCGAAGATGATCACTGCTGATGAAGAATTGTACGGACCCTATGCCTGGGGAAGATATGATGTATTGGTTTTACCACCCAGTTTTCCGTTTGGTGGGATGGAAAATCCGCGATTGACGTTTGCCACACCGACTATCATCGCCGGTGATCGCTCACTGGTAGCACTTATTGCACATGAGCTGGCACATAGCTGGAGTGGTAACCTGGTGACCAATGCTACCTGGAATGACTTCTGGCTCAATGAAGGGTTTACCGTGTATTTCGAATCGCGGATTATGGAGAAGATATACGGGAAAGATTATGAAGACATGGCGACGGTGTTGGCCGAAGGAGAGTTGAGAAAAACCGTGAAGGAGCTGGGCGATGATCATCCTGATACGCGGCTGTATCTGAATCTCGAAGGCAGAGATCCGGATGACGGCATGAGTGATATCGCCTATGAAAAGGGAAGATTCTTCCTCTTGAATATCGAGAATGCTGTAGGCCGTGAAGAGTGGGATAAGTTTCTGAAAAAGTATTTCGCAGAACATGCGTTTCAAAGTATTACTACCGATGAGTTCCTGAAGTACCTTGAAGAAAATCTGATTGAGGGCAACGGGAAACTGCGGAACACGAAGATCCGTGATAACAAATGGGTATATGGCACCGGACTCCCGGATAGTTTTCCGAAGGTCCGCAGTACAGAACTGGAGAAGGCTGCAGCCCTTGCGGCTGATTTCCTCGCAGGGAAGTCAATAGATACACCAAAAGGATGGACCACGCAGCATTGGGTGTATTTCCTGCGCTGCCTGCCACAGAAGTTATCAACCGAACAGATGGAGCGTCTCGATAAACAGTTTAACTTCACGCAAAGCGGAAACGCCGAAGTGCTCTCACAGTGGCTTGAATTGTCGATCCGGAGCAATTACCGGAACGCTGATGCGGCACTCGAACGCTTCCTAACGTCGGTGGGTCGCCGAAAATTTCTGAAGCCACTCTATGCGGCATTGATAGAAACTCCTGAAGGAAAAAAGCGCGCGCAGGAAATCTTCGCGAAAGCCAGACCCGGATATCACAGTGTAAGCGCCGGCACCATTGAAGAAATGCTGAGATAGTAACTATAGTACCTTTTAAAACACAACAACCGGCCCGGACTAACCATCCGGGCTTTTTTTATGATTAACATTCGCCTGTTAAAAAGTGCTGAAGGATTATCTTCTGTATTGATATTAGCAGCCTATTTTAGTCACGGGAAATGCGAGCGCCGTAAGGCTCCATCACTTCCCCGATCAGAATAGGTTTTTCAGCCGGACAATGAAACCCTTCAAAACGGCACCTATGAAAAAATGTAATTCCATGCACCGTCCGTAAGGCGGATTACCCCTCTTCATACTGAACAGCTTGCACCGGCGCGCATGTGTCTGTTGCTGTTGTTGCCACTTAAAAAACACCGGATCACTTCCGGCAGAGATTATATTGCCCAAAATTAGTATATGCTTAACCGTTATACACTGCTTCTGTTCATCCTGCCCTTTCTGTCTGCCGGACAAACTCCGCTGCAAACCGATTCGGTGCTGATGAAGCGGACGGTGTACAGAGGAGATATCAGCGGCAGTTATGTAACGGAGCGGAACTGGTGGGCCGATGCGCAGCAATATGTAACACTAAAAGGACTCGCTGAGGCCCGGTTCAGAAAGCGGTCTGCAGATGGACGATCCTACGAACACTATGTGCATACACAACTGGGATATGCGGCATATCCGGATTCTATCTGGCTGAAAGATGCTGATGTATTGCGGGTTCAGATGAGATGGACATCAGAGGGAAAGAAGAAGACAAAACACGCATGGAGTCTGCGTTTTAACACACAATGGTTATCAACGTGGCGATCGAACGGTGCGGGCATGGAGTGGACAGCGGGATTCATGAATCCTTCCGTACTTGAATTGGGATATGCATATAGCCGGGAGTTTCTGCAAGGCAGCAGCCTGATGATACACCCCGCTGCCCTCCAGATCAAAGTAATTCCCAATAAAGTACCTGTGCAGGAAGGAGCACAGGAGCCGTCACTAAAAGCGAAACATGCCAATATCTATTCCCGTTATGGCTGCGGCTTATCACTGAATATCGAAGAATCCTTTTATAAGGATGTTCTTCTGGTCAGTCACCAGTCGCATTTTTTCTGCAATGCTATCTCGAGCAGACAGCTACAACTTGACAGCAGTACGCGGATCTGTTTCAGGTTTTTAAAATACATGCAGCTGCGACTGGAAACAGCATTAAACTATGACCCGGAGCAAAGTCTCCGTTTACAATACCGGCAGGAAGTTTTACTGGGGATCTTCTACGAGCACAGGAAATGACGCGCACCATCCAACACCTTTGTGAAAAATTTACAAAGCGTTTTACCGTCATTTATTTTTAGAAAAATACTTTTCAGAAGATCCCCAGCCTGTCCGGTTGTATATTTGCGAGGATGATTAAACCCGAAACGTTCAGAAAGCTAGCACTCGAATTCGACGGGGTGACGGAAGAAAAACATCACGAGATCGTTTCTTTTAAAGTACGCGGAAAAATCTTCGCAACATTAAACGCACCACACCGGCGTGGCTGTGTCCGACTGAATCCGGTTGATCAGGATGTATTCTGCGCTTTTGATCAGGAAGTGATGTATCGTGTGCCGAATGCCTGGGCAAAATACGGATGGACAAATATTAATCTTAAGAAAATCCGTAAGGAGATGCTGATTGATGCCCTTACCACAGCGTATTGCTTTACCGCAGCTTCGGTTTCAGCACGGAAGTATATTCAGGAATAAATCCGATTGTTGTGGAATGAAGATAACCGTGAGAAGTCGGGTCAAAAAAGCTATTGCTGCGGTCAGTTAAGTCGGCGGCAAGGGTTCAATTAGCGGAGGAGATTTTTAGTTCACTGGAACTGGCGGCTTTTAAATTGATTCCTTCTTTGTTATATTTGTCATGTTGAAATCAAACTTATGAAAACTTCCTTATTACTTGTCTTATTTATCTTAGGTTCCTTTATTGCCAATGCACAGGAAACTAAAAAGCAGCCACCCGTAAAACCCGCGGCGTCAAAACCTGCTCCGGCGTCAAAACCAACAACGGTAAAAAGCACACCGGCACCAACGCCTGCTAAATCAGAACAAGCTAAACCAGTGAGCCCGGAAGAAATACAGGCCGCCTGGCAGGAATATATGGCTACGGGTGCTAATCACGAATTGATGGCGAGAGCCTCCGGTAAATGGAACGAAACTATTACATTGTGGAGTGCACCAGGAGCAGAACCAACGATAAATGAGGCTAACTGCTTTATTCAGATGATTTATGAAGGTCGTTATCAGGAGTCCGTTCACAATGGCACGTTCAATGGGATGCCTTTTGAAGGTCGTGGATTCATGGCTTATGATAATGCTGCCGGAAAATTTTATTCCACATGGATAGATAATATGTCCACCGGGATTATGCAGACTTCGGGTTCATTTGATAGTAAAAACCTGCGATTGGAGTTGAGGGGTGAAGTAGTAGATCCGGTAACGAAAAAGATCAGTAAGATTAGAGAAGTGATCTACTTCAAGGCAGACAATGAACAGTTACATGAAACCTATACCACACCTGCCGGAGGAAAAGAATACAAGAGTATGGAAATCCGTATGGTTCGCTAAAAAACCAACTATATCAGGAGGGGCAGGACATCATCATCCTGCCCTTTTTGTTTAGTTTTGAGCTGCATGGAAAAGAAGAATGTGAAAAGTACCGCACCGGCGCTCAGTTTTATTTTCATCACGCTGCTGGTTGATATCATCGGACTGGGCATCATCATCCCCGTAACACCACATCTTATTCAGGAGTTAACAGCATGTACCGTCAGTGAAGCAGCACAATATGGTGGCTGGCTTGTTTTTGCGTACGCATCGATGCAGTTTATCTTCTCTCCTGTCATCGGCGGACTCAGCGATCGTTATGGACGACGACCGGTGTTGCTGTTGTCATTATTTGGATTCGGATTGGATTATTTCCTACTTGCGTTAGCTCCAACCATTGGCTGGTTGTTCGCCGGAAGAATCTTATCCGGAATTTTTGGTGCTAGTATCACCACCGCTTCGGCATATATCGCAGACGTGAGTACCCCGGAAAAACGCGCGCAGAATTTCGGGATCATCGGCATGGCCTTCGGTTTAGGTTTTATCATTGGTCCGGTGCTGGGTGGTATGCTGGGACAATTCGGAACCCGTGTTCCTTTTTATGCGGCGGCGGCATTAACCTTACTCAATTGGTTGTATGGTTTTTTTATCCTCCCCGAATCACTGTCACCGGAAAATCGTCGGCCCTTCAGCTGGAAACGTGCCAACCCGATCGGCTCACTCGCTCATCTTCGAAAGTATAAAGTGGTGTTTGGTTTAACAGGAAGTCTTACGCTGATTTATATTGCCGCGCATGCCGTACAAAGCACCTGGACATATTTTACCATTGAACGATTTGGCTGGAGCGAAGCCACCATTGGATATTCGCTGGGGATGGCCGGTTTATGCGTCGCCATTGTGCAGGGTGGATTGATTCGTGTCATTCATCCACGACTCGGCGCCAACAGATCGGTTTATATGGGCTTGCTGTTTTATACCATCGGACTGGTCTTATTTGCTTTCAGCAATGCCGATTGGATGATGTTTGCTTTTCTGATCCCCTATTGTCTGGGAGGAATTGCCGGGCCCGCGCTGCAGGGACTTATTTCAAATGCGGTACCGTCCAATGAACAGGGTGAATTACAAGGCGCATTAGCCGGATTGATGAGCATCACATCCGTTATTGGTCCACCGTTAATGACGAACCTGTTCTCCTATTTTACCTCCGACAACGCACCGGTCTATTTTCCCGGTGCAGCTTTTCTGATGGGCGGAATACTCATCGCCATCAGCGGACTACTGGCATTTAAAAATTTATCGGGTCGGTTTGGGGCGACTAATTGATCGAATTGAACAATAGTGTATAATCTCGTCTAGCCTTAGACTTGGTACGATTCTGAATGCTATTTATATTTGTCTTATTATTTTTCATTAACCAACTTTAAAAAAGAATAATATGTCTGATAAATTTTAGGGCAAGTATAGCAGAGCTTCTTTACGGGCAGACTGGATTGATTACTCAAATACGGCCATATTTCATATTACCATTTGTACGCAGATCGAGAACATTACTTTGGCGCGATTAAAGATGGAAAAATGATCCACAGCATAGCAGGGGAAATGGCTATTGGAATGTGACAAATTATATCAGAAACAATGTCCGCAACTGGAAGCCCTATAAATATTTGTGAATTGCAGCAACAAAAATTCTGAGATATCAAACAGGAGAGAAAAGATCTTCAAATTCTGAGATATCAAACAGGAGTGGAAAATCTACCAATTCTGAGACTGTGAAGAGGAGAGAAAAAATCTGACAATACAATCCTTTTATAACAATGGAGGAATATTTGAATATTTTTATTTTATTTAGCAACCATCAAATCAATCAATACATGCCAAAACACAAAGCTATTCTGTTATTGTTCCTGTTTTTATCATGTGGAGTAAATGCCGGTATCCTCCACCCGGGATTCGATAAACAGGAGTATATCGATGTGTTAAAGCTTTCCGCTCAGTTCATGGATTCTACATTCAAGTATCGGCCGCCGGCACCGGAAGGGTATTCACATCTGCACAGAGGGAAAGTAACAGGACTCGATAACCGCTGGGATTTATGGAAGCGTGCTGATGGTGTTGTAGTGGTAAGTCTGAGGGGTACAACTCGTAAGTCGATTAGCTGGATGGAGAACTTCTATGCTGCCATGGTGAAGGCAGAGGGTTCCATTCAGATTGAAAAGGATTTTCAGTTTAACTATAAGCTTTCGGAGAATCCACGTGCTGCCATTCATGTCGGTTGGCTGATTGGTATGGCATGTTTGTCGAGGGAGATTTTACCGGCAATTGATTCTTCCTGTAAAGCGGGCGCTCGCGATTTCATCGTTACAGGTCATAGTCAGGGCGGTGCGTTGAGTTATCTGCTGACCTCATGGCTGATGTCGCTGAAGAAAGACGGTCGTCTGCCATCGGATATGGTGATTAAAACTTATTGCAGCGCTGCACCGAAACCCGGCAATTTGTACTATGCATACGATTTCGAAAAAATGATGGAGGGCGGCTGGGCGTTTAATGTGATCAATTCT
>JBIIHN010000091.1:0-6343 GCA_044235745.1 Bacteroidia bacterium | reverse complement strand
GCTTCACCTCCTGAACTTTTTCTTTATCAATAAAGGTGATGAAACCACTACGGCTCACTTCCTCCGGATTACTCAGTGGTAAATTGATATGCGTGCCTTTCTCTGCTGCCAGGCCTATATTCATCACAATATAATCCAACGGACCGCGAATAGAAACCTTACCGGTAGCATATGCCTCGCCATAAAAAACATTGTTGTCTGAACTTCTTGTATTCAACACTTGCGACTTTTTAGCCTGAATGTCCAGGTCTAAGAAAAAGTCGTTTAAATGACGATGTCTGATTTCCCCATTCAACAATGCCGGATTTCCTTTCACATCATTCAGCACAACATTGTTGAATACAAACTTATTCTTCAGCACTTCGACCTCAGTAGAAAAACTATAAGCCGTTTTAAGATAATCAATTACGAAGCCCACTTTTTGCAGATAAATTTTACCGGTTAGTTCGGGTTTGGAAGAACTTCCTCTTAAATAGAGTTCTCCAGATGCAATACCGGTTACATCAGATACCAATCCATCGAGATAATGCGCAAATGAACGAATATAGGTTTTCTGTAACCTGGCTTGAAAATTCAGCTGGTCCCCTTTCTCCGAAATATAATAATCGCCTGATATTTGAATATTCTTCACCCCACCTCTTGTCACCTCACCTTTGACACTAATTTTATCTTCCTTGCTGTCCCATAATGTAAAGAACTCTGCACTGCCGAGTGTATCACCATACCACTGAATATCCTTAACGGAAAGATCTGCATTAAGGGTAGGTTTTCCGGCCAGACCGGAAAAAGCAGCTGTACCATTTGCCACTCCACCCAGGTTCACATGATAGATACTTAAGATATCATTTAACTGTGCAACTTCAAAGTTGGTGAACCCAATCTCCAGTTTTGAGGTGCTATCTGCCCCTAAAACCCCATTAATTGCAATAGCCTGCGTATCCCTTGAGAACTCAAATTCATGAAAGAGTAAACCAGTGGTGTCGGCCAGTATATAATTATTAGGATCCAGGTTCCATGCAGATCCTTTCAAGAGTAACTTTTCCGGCACCACTTTGATGTTGGTATAACCTGTGTTCATGAAGCCTGAATTAATCCGGAATGCCGCAGCGGTCATGTTACTATCAGCACCTACAAGTTCAAAAAAGATACTGGATGTATCACGATTGGTAAATCCAGTTAATGACAGATCATTAACCGAAACACTATCGGATATCCGAAGTAGTCCCACATTGGTATTAAACCAGAAGTCAGCACCTGATGTATGTCCATCAATGTGTATTGACTCAAAATCAATACCGGTCCATTTAACTTCATTTGATTGAACCATTACCGCCAGCGAATTATTCAACGTGTTCACATTGCCTTCAAAAGCAGTTCCCCGAGCCACTTCGAGACCGGGCGAAAATATATCCAGCAACTGTGTAAGTTTTTTCACCTTGCCCTTAAAAGTGAACTCCTGGGATTTCGGACGTTCACTATTCGCTTCGGTTAATGCCGGTACATAATTCGCAATATAATAAGCTACCGTTTGCGGCAAATCACTGAAGGTATAATTACCAACTACGTGGAGGTCAGCAAAATCTGACAGGAGTGAAAATTCGCGGCGTTCACCTAATTTGTTTTCAAAATAAATCTGCTCCGCCCGGATGGTATCCCCTTCCTCAGCATACACCAGCTGATCAATTTGGACTACACCTTCTGCATTATCGAGATTATCGCCGGCCATATTGATACTGATTTCAGCACCGAGGGTGGCATCCATACTGCGTTTCATCCAATTCAATTGTGCGATATCCGCCTTGCGGATGGATGAATTGAAATTAAACAAAGGCTTATCGCCATTAAAATCGATGCTACCTTGAAAGTCCATGTCCAGATGTCTGTCCGCAGCAATAATTTCCCCATTGAACAGCTTATGAGAAAGCTGGCCATTGAGCCGAATCTGCTGATAGCGATAGGTATTAAAATCAATAGCGGTAATTTCTCCTTCCAGTTTTGCATCGACATTTTTCAACTCAAAACCTTTGCCTTCCAGACTGGCTTTCATGCTGATCGCTCCCAGTTCCTTTATTTCCCAGAGTTTGCCGATGTTAACATCAAACAGCCGCAAATTCCCTTTATATGAAGTCTGGCGATCCTGATCGCCGATCTTAAGATTCAGATCAGAACTGATATAACCTATGTCTGAAGTTGCATTTCCATACGCTACAAAGTCGTTGTAGAACCCGTTGAAATTGCCTTTAAAATGTACCTCTCCGAGTCGTTTGATTTCTTCGGGCAACGACAGATTTTTCAGACTGTCAAACGGCCATGCCGGCACCGTTACCAGATCCTTGTGATTAAATCCAAGGTCTTCCACCGCGATCTCCATATAGGTCTCGAAAAAATCCGGAAGGCCCGTCATATTCACATTTCCCTTGAAATAGGTTTTGTCCGTATAGAAAATTTCAAGATTTTTTCCTTTAAACCGATCAACGGTTCCTTTAACAGTTCCGGAAAAAGTAAGACCCCGGTTCAGATTGCTTAGCTCAGGGGCAAAATATACCAGATCTCTGAAGTCAATATAGCTTTTGGAGAAATCACCTTTGCAATTCACTTTACTGATAAAGTCTTCAAAATCGGTCATATCGTTAAATGCAAACTGCAATGCGAGATTCAAGTCACTTCGGTCGGTTTTTAAAGTCAGGTCATTAAACCGCCACAAGCCATCTTTGATCAGCACATCCGACCGAAACCCCTGAAGGGAAAATCCACTTTTTTCCCTGAATGAAATGTGATTAATTCTGGCCGTTACGGAATCTTCATCCGGGATCAAATCTGAAAGTTGTACATTCAATTGCTTCAAATCAATATCATCCCAATCAATCCCCTGATCCTTATCGGAATATTTAAGGTCCTGATATGTAAAATGGCAGGAACGAATATCGACTCCTTTCACCAACAACTTCCAGGCTGGAGTTGAAGAAGTGTCCTTTTCGCCTGCACTGAAATAGTCGATAATAAAATCAAAATTATAGTCGCGGGGTGTTCTGTATCTTTTGAGATGAATCCGGGCTCCATCAAGGCGAAGGGTATTCACCGTTACTTTCCGCTTCCGCGTACTGAACTGACCAATCGTGACCTCCAGATCAGGGGCGTACAATAAGGTATCCTTTTGCTGATCCTGAATGAAAACCCCCTGCAGTGATAAACGGCGAATAAAACGGATATCGACGGCCTTGACCTCAACCCTCGTCCCCAATTCATCGCTCAAATAGGATGCAATACGTTGTACCAGCCAGGTTTGAACTGCCGGCACTTTAACTACCAAACGCACCAACAGAAAAAAAGCCAGTGCCGCTGACAGCAGGATAATAGTGATATTTCTTAAGCGTCGGATGGCTTTAACGTATTGGTGGTGAAAGAATCGACCAAACTAACATGAATTTATAAAGGTTAATATACTTTTGTGAAGGTCTTATGAACAGACAGCCTGTTTACATTCTCGGCATCGAGTCCTCCTGCGATGAAACATCGGCAGCAGTCACCGAAAACGGCACCATTCTGACGAACATTGTTTCCGGACAGGATGTTCATGCCCGTTATGGAGGAGTAGTTCCTGAGCTTGCTTCCAGAGCGCATCAGCAGCAAATAGTGCCTGTAATTGACCAGGCCCTGATGGAAGCGAAGATATCTCCTTCTCAGCTTAGTGGTATCGCTTTCACGAGAGGACCGGGCTTAATGGGCTCCCTGCTGGTCGGCACTTCGTTTGCGAAAGGAATGGCTCTTTCACTGGATATCCCGTTGATCGAAGTCAACCACATGCAGGCACATGTGATTGCCAATTTCGCATTCAGAAAAACAGAAACACCACGTCATCCGGAATTCCCGTTCCTCTGCCTCACCGTTTCCGGTGGACACACACAAATTGTAAAAGTATCCTCCTATACAGAAATGGCCGTATTGGGTCAGACAAGAGATGATGCAGCCGGCGAAGCGTTTGACAAAGTCGCCAAAATGCTGAACCTGCCCTATCCCGGAGGACCGCTCATTGATAAGCTGGCGATGCAGGGTAACCCAACGGCCTATGAATTCCCGCACCCTTATGCTCCCGGATTAGATTTTAGCTTCAGTGGACTTAAAACAGCAGTGCTCTATTTTTTGCAACGGCAGAAAGAAAAAAATCCCGATTTCGCGGAAGATAAACTGGCGGATATTTGCGCATCCGTGCAACATACGATTGTAAGCATCCTCCTTCATAAACTACAGATGGCGGTTGAATCGACCGGCATCAGGGAGATGGCAATTGCCGGGGGTGTTTCGGCCAACAGTTATCTCAGAAGTGAGTTGAATCGCTGGGGAGCAGCCAATAAAATAAAAGTACACATCCCTCCTTTTGAATACTGTACCGATAATGCCGGAATGATTGCTGTATATGGATATTTCAAATTCATGAAAGGAGAATTTTGTGAACTAAATGTTTCTCCTTTGGCGCGAATGCCCTTCTGATTCTTGTTTAAAAGTTATATCCCGAAAAACTCTTTTTTACAGGTTTGTGATTAGATTTACATAAACAAACAAAATAGACATGGAAAACAAAGCTTCTTCCTCCGGAAATTCTAAATCGGACAAACTATGGATGGTTCTGTTCCTTTTATCGCTCGCCGGAAACATCTGGCTGTTTACCAGTAAATCGAAGTTGCAGGAAACCTATAAACAGGAAAAAGAAAATCTGATTACGGCGAATCTCGATATAGAAAAAGAACTGAATGATACCTATGCAGAATTAAATGAGTACAAGGGCATCAACAATCAACTCGACAGCTTACTTCAGGAAGCCAATGGGAAAGTAGATGAGCAAAAAGTCCGTATTCAGGAGTTGATCCGAAAAGAGGGTAATTCCGCCAAACTTAACAAGCAACTACAGGCGGAACTGGCCGAGTTGAGAAAAATGAAGGATAAATATCTGGAGCAAATTGATGCTTTACTGATCGAAAATGAAAAGCTGAAAAAAGAAAAAACAGACCTCAGTTCTACGGTAGATGAACTGACGAAAAACCTGGAAAATACCGTTAACACTGCATCTGTTCTGCGTGCAGAATATGTAAAGGTAAGCGCATACAAGAAGAGAAGTAACGAAAAATATACTGCCACCGCGATGGCCCGCCGCACCAATAAACTGGAAACATGCTTTACAATTCTTGAAAACAAGATCACCAGAGCAGGAGAAAAAACGATTTACCTGAGGCTGATAGAACCCGGCGGAAAGATTTTGGGCAATCGTTCGGAAGGCAGCAGCAGCTTTAAAAAAGCTGATTCGTCTGAAGAGCTGTTGTACACTACAACCAAAGTCATTGATTACAAAAACGCGAATGAAGATGTTTGTGTTTCCTGGGAAGAAACGGATCGTGTTTTTTCTTCCGGAACTTATGTAATAGAACTTTATATTGAAGGTCACCTCTCAGGAGTTACCTCTATTAACTTGCGATATTTATAAAAAGAGGCTGTCCGTTTCATACAGGCAGCCTCTTCTATTTACTGAACTTCAGGAAAAAATCATTGCAGGAGTTTTGTATTCGTAAGCACGCCTTGATTTATCATCTTGTCATCACCGCCGAAAACAAGGTATCTGCGCCTTCCAGGTAACCTTCGGTTAATCCGCATTGCACCAGTTTCAGTCCCAGGTGCTGCTGCATGTATTCCACCTGCTCTTCGTTTTCATCTCTGTAAACTGAACACGTAATATAAACCAGGATCCCTCCGGGATTCAGCAATTTCACAACATGCTGTAGTATCAACCGTTGCTTGTGTTTATAATCCATCAGTTTTTCCTCAGTAAAATACACCATCTGTTCTGGTGTTCGTCCCCAGGTCCCCGAGCCGGAACAAGGAACGTCTGCAATGACGCCATCAAAAGAAGTTGCAAACTTGTCAATAGCATCAGATCTGGTCAGGTCAGCAATTATCTTATCCGCATACTTCACTTTATTTCGCTTAAAACGCTCTTCCAGATTTACAAGAATAGAAGCACGCACATCACAAACGGTCAGGTTGATATCCGGCTGCTTTTCCATCATCAAAAGACTTTTCCCTCCTGAAGCAGCGCAGCAATCCAGCCATTTTTCGCCGGCAAGCGGTTGAATCGCGTTTAAAGTTTGCTGCGATGAAACATCCTGAACTTCCGCCCAACCTTTGCGGATGATATCCAGTTCATCCAGTTTAACACCCGGCAAAAGTGCTATAGCGTTTTCTACGAGCGAATGCCGGTGAAATGAAAGACCGGCATACTGCAATATTGACAATGCGTCCCGCAATCGTTCTTTTCTTATACGCAGCCATACATAGGGCTGATGCAGGTGACTTT
>JBIIHN010000090.1:0-6419 GCA_044235745.1 Bacteroidia bacterium | reverse complement strand
CATCTCGGTTAATCGATATGATGAAGAAGAAAGATTTTGGTCCATATGCAGATAAAGACGGTGAGCTTCATGTTTGCTTCCTGACCGATAATGATATCACAGGCGGAAACTCCGGTAGTCCTGTTATCAACGGAAAGGGTGAATTAATCGGAACTGCTTTCGATGGTAACTGGGAAGCCATCGCCAGCGACTTCGCTTTCGAACCGCAGTTTCAACGTACCATTTGCGTTGATATCCGTTATACCTTATTTATCCTCGATAAATTCGGCGGAGCAGGTCACTTGTTAAATGAGATGAAAATAGTTCGTTGATTCCTTATTAATCCAATTAGAAAGAGGGTGCTTACCGATGCGGTGGCACCCTCCTTCATAATATATATCTCCGCACAAGACAGAATTGTAAATGAATTGTCGGTGAAAGTTTTACTATTGCTAAAAGTAGCTTCATTTTCAATTACTTATCAGTGTGCGTGTTTTGCTGGTTACTTGTCACTCAAATATATCTTTACATCAACCTATGACACACCTGAACCTTAAACCCGGATTAACTAATCTTCGCTTTGATTTACCTGCGGCGCTGGTCGTCTTCTTAGTGGCCTTGCCTTTGTGTCTTGGAGTGGCGGTTGCATCCGGAGTTCCTGCATTCTCCGGAATTATTGCAGGCGCTGTTGGTGGAATTGTGATTGGTATGCTGAGCGGTTCTCAGTTGAGTGTAAGCGGTCCTGCCGCTGGTCTCACCGTTATTGTTTTGTCGGCAGTTCAATCGCTTCCTTCTTTTGAAACTTTTCTGCTGGCTGTTTTTTTATCTGGTATCATTCAAGCTATTCTGGGTTTTATTAAAGCGGGTGTAATCGGGGATTTCATCCCCTCTGCTGTAATACGAGGAATGCTGGCAGCTATCGGGCTTATTCTGATCCTGAAGCAGATCCCTCATGCCGTAGGTTATGATAGGGATTATGAGGGTGATTTTTCCTTTAGTCAATCGGATGGTCGTAATACAATCACCGAAATATTTCATCTGGCCAATGAAGTGTTATCAACCGGTGCGATTTTAATTGCAATTACCTGTCTGCTGCTCTTGAACCTCTGGGATAATAAAAAAATAAAGTCACATCCGATACTTCAATACATTCCCGGCCCGCTGGTAGCTGTTGTATTTGGAATTGTTGCCAATACGGTCTTCAATGCTTCAATACCTTCTTTGGTTATTGCTCCGGAACACCTTGTTAATATTCCGGTGGCTTCTGATATAGCTGCATTCTTCCTTCAGTTTACAACACCGGATTTTAGTCAGATCGGAAACACAGAGGTGTGGGTGATCGCATTTACACTTGCAATTGTAGCCAGTGTGGAAACCCTGCTGAGCATCGAAGCGGTGGATAAAATAGATCCGTTTAAACGGATTTCTCCAACCAATCGTGAACTTGTAGCTCAGGGTGCCGGCAATGTAATTTCCGGTCTTATCGGAGGAATGCCTGTCACGTCTGTAATTGTGCGTAGCTCCGCTAACGTTAGTTCAGGGGGACGTACCCGTATGTCAACAATTTTACATGGGTTGTTATTACTTTTGTCGGTAGCGATCATTCCTCGTGTATTGAACTTAATCCCGCTGAGTGCATTGGCTGCAGTGTTGATTTCAGTGGGATATAAACTGACTAAACCGGAAATATTTATCCGTAAATGGAAGAAAGGCTTTGCGCACTTTATACCTTTTGTAGTGACCATTCTGGCCATTTTACTCACTGATTTGTTGAAAGGTGTCTTTATTGGATTGTTGATGGGCTCTGCATTCATCCTTTTTAGCAACTTTAAATCCGCGATAACCTATGTGGTGGATGGGCATCAACACCTGATCCGCTTCAAAAAGAATCTTTCTTTTATTCATAAACTCGAATTGCGTAAGCTGCTCCGTACTATTCCGGATGAATCCGTTGTGCTGATAGATCTTTCACGCATTGATTTTGTGGACTATGATAATGCTGAAATCCTGAATGATTTTATCGACAATGCTTCCTTACGTGGAGTAAAGGTGATCGTTAAGCGGAATGAAATGCATTCTGCAGACATCGTGAAGGAACAAACAGAAATACCTGAAGAACTATTACAACCTTAAAACCAATACCATGAAACATTACGAACGATTATTGCTGGAGAACAAGGCCTGGGCAAAGGAAATGAAGGAGGAAGATCCCAACTACTTTGAGCGGTTGGTGAATGTTCAAAAGCCCGATTTTCTTTGGATCGGCTGCTCTGATAGCCGGGTGCCGCCGGATAAAATCACCCAAACCAAACCGGGTGAAATTTTCATTCATCGTAATATCGCCAATATGGTAGTGCACACGGATCTGAATCTGCTGAGTGTACTGCAATATGCCGTAGAAGTGTTAAAGGTGAAACATATCATTGTTTGTGGACATTATGGATGCGGTGGTGTAAAAGCTGCATTGACCAGACATAGTTTCGGTCTTATCAACAAATGGTTGCGAAATATTAAAGATGTTTACAGATTTCATCAGGAAGAAATTGATAGTCTTCCGACAGAAGATGAAAAGGTGAATAAACTGATAGAATTAAATGTTAAAGAACAGGTGTTGAATCTGGCCAAAACTTCTATTGTTCAGAAGGCATGGATGAAAGATAATGCTCCGCATATTCATGGTTGGGTGTATGATCTGCATGACGGAATCATAAAACCGTTAACGGATATTGCACCCGGCGATCATCTGGATCATCCGATTTTCGAGTATGATAACCTCGAGGATTAAGAACTCAGTTAATTTGGAATGGCATAAAAAAAGCGGGTGATTCATTAGAACCACCCGCTTTTTACATTTTATTAATTGTTTAACGAACAATCTGGAACATCCGGTTACTTACTTTTTCTCCATCAAATAAATGAAGGAAGTAAGTTCCTTGCTCAAGTCCGTTCAGATTAACTTCAAATCCATTGCTGTAGTTAGCAATATTCTGAACTTTCACTACTTTGCCGGTCACGTCCGTGATATGCAGCGCTTCAGCTTTCATGTTTTCATTTAAGCGAACCTGCAACTGATCGCTGGCCGGGTTAGGGTAGATGTTGTCAATGCCATTCACCTGATTTTCTCCTAAGCCTGTTGCAATCGGGAATGCAACCACCTGTCCGTTGGCCAATGCTGCATAAAGACCAAATGCCGGTCCGTTTTGATTCGCTGCAGGATTCAGGAATCCGGATGCAAATACTGAGGCCGTTCCACCGGCAAGTCCGTTCAACGGAGCAATAAAGGAGGCTACAATAACACTATTGTTGTTACCGGGAGTAATATTCAGTGTGTAGTTTGCAGCAGGTACTCCAAGGTATCCTGTGATATCAGTATAAGCAGCATCATCAACGATGGTACCACCACCTGCTACCAGTACGTCTACTGTAGGTGCATCTGTTGATCCATGGATAACACGGAATTCAACATTCGCAGGATCACTGGAGAATTCACGCATTTCATTTTGAAGTAACAAGGTAAATCCGGTAGGACGTCCGTCAGGATTTGCTGCGAAAGAAGCAGGGCTTAAAACTCCGCTGGCAATGGCAAGATATGTTTCTCCATTATTGAGTGTTACATCGAAATTAACAAGCGTGTCATTAACTGATGTGGAATTTTTACCTGCAATACCGATGCTGAGTGTTACACCTGCCGGTACGCTGATGTATGGAGTAGCAGTACGGAAAGCGAAATTGTCAAGTGTTAATGAACCATTCACGTAAACATCAACACTGTCAGCTGCAGGATCTGCGCAATTGTGGATCACTTGCAAACGTGCAGCGCTGGTATCTCCAAGTTCAAGTACAGTTCCGTCGGGTAATGCTGCAAACAGCCCAAATGCGGCACCGTTCTGATTGGAAGACGGATCAAGGAATCCTGAAGCAAAGACTGTTGCTGCACCACCTGCCAGTCCGCTCAATGGAGCAAAGTAGGATGCTACAATGATGCTGTTATCATTGCCGGGTGTAATGTTTAATATGTAGTCACTTGCAGGTACTCCCAGGTAACCTGTAATATCAGTGTACGCAGCATCGTTTACCAGTGTGCCTCCGCCGCTAACAAGCACGTCAACTGTCGGAGCGTCTGTTGCGCCGTGAAGTACACGGAATTCTACATTCGCCGGATCAGTTGAAACTTCACGCATCTCATTTTGTAATAAAAGGGTGAAGCCTGTAGGACGTCCGTCAGGATTTGCTGCGAATGATGCAGGGCTCAATACTCCGCTGGCTATTGCAACATATGTTTCGCCGTTATTCAGGGTCACATCAAAGTTAACTAACGTGTCATTTACTGTAGCAGAGTTTTTACCTGCAATACCGACGCTCAACGTTACACCGGCAGGAACATCAATGTAAGGAGTGGCGGTACGGAAGGCGAAGTTATCCAATGCAATGCCACCGTTAACGTATACGTCAACACTGTCAGCAGCAGGGTCAGCACAATTGTGGATCACCTGTAAGCGTGCAAGACTTGTGTCGTTAAGTTCAAGTACTGTACCATCAGGCAGCGCAGCCAGTACACCAAAAGCAGCGCCTGATTGATTTTGTGAAGGGTCAAGGAATCCTGATGCAAATACAACAGCAGCACCACCTGCAAGGCCACTCAAAGGAGCAGAGTATGTAACAAGAATCGGACTTCCTGCGGCAGGTGTAATATCAATCAGATAATCAGCAGCCGGTACAGGAAGATATCCTGCAAGGTTAGTGTAAGCTGCACTGTCAACGAGTTGTGCAACTCCACGTGCATATATGTCTACTGCGGGGGCATCGGTTGCACCGTGAAGAATAGCCAGATCAACATTTCCTGCATTGACCGCGCTTTCCTGCATACCGTTGAACAACAATAACTGAAACGCTGTGGAAACACCTTCGGGATTTGCAGCGAAGTTTGCAGGATTCAATACTCCGTTTGCTACGGCAACATACGTTTCACCGTCATTCAGCAATACAGGAATATTTACCAGTGTATCATTGGCAGATGTACTGGTAGAGGGAGCAATACCGATGTTCTGAATTACACCTGCAGGTGCATCAATAAATGGTGTAGCCGTACGGAATGCAAAATCATTCAACAGGATGGTCCCATTTAAATATACATCTACAAGAGCTGCTGCAGGATCAGCCGCGTTGTGAATAACCTGGAGGCGTGCACTACCAAATACGTTTAAAGGAAGTACAGTGCCATTGGCTAATGCCGCGAAGAGTCCAAAGCCGGCTCCATTCTGATTTTGTGAAGGATCAAGGAATCCGGATGCAAATACAACAGCAGATCCACCTGCTAAACCGCTCAAGGGTGCTGCATAGCTGATAAGCGGAGTAGAAGTTCCTGAGGGGATAATGTCAAGAATATAATCAGCTGCAGGTACACTGATATAACCTGTTAGATCAGTGTAGGCAGCATTGGTAACTAAAGTAGCAACACCCTGTGCAGCCACATCAACAGCGGGTGCGTCAGTTGCGCCGTGCAATACACGGAAATCTACTTCCCCTGCATTTAAAGCGGATGTGCGCATTCCGGCTGTAAGCAATAACTGAAAACCGGTTGCAACACTATTTGGATTGGCAGCGAACGAACCAGGGTTCAATACACCGCTGGCAATGGCGGCATATTTTTCATTTGCCATCAGCGTCACGGGAATGTTAACCAATGTGTCATTTGCAGAGAGACTGTTGCCAGGGGCAATTCCAATGTTCAATTGTACTCCGCTGGGCACAGGCAGAAAACCGGTGGCTTCTCTGAATTTGAAATCATCCAGTGTTATTGTACCGTTTACATAAATGTCCACTTCAGCTGCTGCAGGATCTGCACAGTTGTGGATAATCTGGAGCTCAGCCTGCGCTAAACTTTGTGAACTTATGCCTGCGCATAAGATGGAAGCAAGTAAAAGTTTCCGTAATTTCATGGTGTTTTGTTTAATGTTTACATGGACAATAACACCACTTGTGCAACTTTGTTAAATAAAAACGCAGTAAAAGTTGAACATTAATTAAATCATTGATTTTAAGTGGAATGAAGTCGGCTTTTGAATTTCTTACTTGGATTATTTCTGGAATCTGTATAATTTTTATTAATCTTCTTAACTTTTAGGTCCTTATCTTTGTTATACTTGGTTATTTCTTAACTTAATCTAAGTCATTATTTTGTCAAACTGTTTAACGTGCTAGTGAATTACCTAAGATCTGTTCGCATTTTTTCCAGTAGCTCATGAATGATCCTTTGGTATGCTGAAGATTCGGAAACATCAAATGGTCGGTATCCAGATGAACATTCAAGGCTTCTTTAAAAAGAGCATGTTGACGGGTGAAAATTTTTCTGTTATTTACGCTGGTTTGTAATTTAGATAAGTCTCCTCTGAAACACTGTATTCCGGGAATTTTCTCTGCGAAGGACAGAATAAATTGAA
>JBIIHN010000089.1:0-6476 GCA_044235745.1 Bacteroidia bacterium | reverse complement strand
TTGATGAACTCCAATACACTCTAATGAATTCCAGCCCTGAACACTTCCCCAAACAAAAACAATAACCACTATCCAGGCTACCAGCGCTTTGTGCTCACGCACCCAATGTTTGAAAGCAGCTTTGCCTTCCAGTTTCACGGGCTCAGGCTGTCCTTCCCGCTGACGGATAACCCGCTCAAGACCCTTTTGCGCTTTGTTAAGAATGACAAAAAGTGAGATTAACAGGATGAGCGCAATCACTAAAACTAAGGAATAATTATCTTCCTTCTCAGCACCTGCGCCGTCGGTTGAAACTGCACCATCACCGGCAGGCGCCGCAGCAGGAGCTTTTTCACTTTCTGTTTTAATATAAGCAATTACCGCCTTGATCTCATCATCGCTCAAAGCGAAAGATGGCATGGCCACTTTGTTGAATTGCTCATAAATCTTCACCGCGGCAGGATCACCAGCCTTTACCATCGCTTGTGAATTTTTAATCCACTTGATCAGCCAGTCTTCCTTGTACTTGGTATGAACGTTCTTTAAACCGGGCCCCACCACAACGTCCTCACCCGTCACGTGACAGGCCGTACAATTGGCTTTGAACAGAGCTTCACCATTTGGCTGAGCAACTGCCCCGGCGTTAAAGATTACGATCGCGGCTAAGGCTAACAGCGTGAGAGTCAGACACCTGGATACGTAACGCAGCATATTTTCGAAACGATTTTAGTTGTTTTTCAAGGCTTTATTTTTACCAATTGGTGACAATAAAGCACACTTTTTACAGGCGCCAAATTTAGTAGAAACTACTATTCGACCCGAGTCAAGAACAAAAAAAGATGAAAAAGGGACGTCGTTTTAATTCATTTTAAATTTGCGCCGAAACAGATTGAAAACCAATTTGAAGGATCTTTAAAATCAGAAAAAAAAAGCCGGATGTTGAAGGGACTGTTTCCTGATTGTTGATAATCAATCTCAAAATATTTGAAGAATGCAACAATTTTTTAAGCCCGTAACGAGCCCTTAAACATTTACTGATGAACCAACGAATGATTAGGCTGTCACGCCATTTTTATGCAATTTTGTCAAATGTACCGCATCCTCCTGCTGCTCTTAATCTCTCCTTTTACTACTGAGGCTCAAGTTGATACCAACGATAGTCTGGCACGCAAGCTGGTGGAACGCCATAAACTGGTAAATGCCGCGAAAAAATCGATGCCGGGATATCGCATACAGATTTATTTCGGGAATGACCGGATTAAAGCCCAGGAGATGCGCACAGAATTTATCAAATTGATTCCTGACGAAGCTGCTTATTTGATCTATCAGCAACCAAATTTCAAGGTGCGGGTGGGAGATTTCCGCACCCGGCTGGAAGCCGCCGGCTTCCTGAAACAAATCAACTCGTCTTTTCCCAATGCCTTCATTGTACCTGATGAAGTAAAGTTACCGGCAGATTAAGGCCTCCGGGTTATACACATCGCTTTAGTGAATATCCTTTTATCCTCCACGGTACATCGGCAGCACTGCATTTTAGTTTTGTATTACCAATACCACAGAAATGAAAAAGTATCTTTTTATCGTGCTGATGTTATGTTTCCATCTCTCATACGGACAAACCGGCTGGAACGATACTGAAACCGACGCTCAATCATTAAGGTTAAATCAGATTGAAAGCCATATGGACGGAACTGTTTTCCAGCTTCGTCATGTATCCACCTTCCCTGTTTACGCTTATTCTATAGAGCAAATCGACTCTTCAGGCGCGTTGCTAAACTCAACAACTTTGCATCTGCCTGATTCAGGGAACGCACACAAAGTATGTACGTTTTCGCTCGACACGGTGATGAACAGATTGCTGGTACTGTCACAGTACGAGGACACCAACAATTATTATATGCACATGTTGACTTTAAATTATTTTCTTACGCCTCAGGACTCCTTCCACTATGGGGTGAAAAAAGCGAACGCAGATCGTTTCAGTGTCATCGGTGGTGGTATGGATTATGCATTCAACCAATATATCATTTTTAACTACCGAGATGCAATTGATCAGATATGGGGAAGAGGTATTTGTAAAAAAACCATCTCCGGAACATATAATTCTAATTTGTTTAAAGCCGGACAGGCCAGCAACGATGGTATTTATCTGCGATCGTTTGCCATCTCACCATCCGGTTTTATCTACTTCGGAGGAGCCAGAAAAGAAAGCCTGACCGGGAACTTTATTTACTTCGAAAAGATGAATGCGAACCTGACCACGTTGTATGAAGTCAAAGACCAGTTGATTGCGAATAATACGGCTATCAATCAGGTATCTGCCATTCACATCTCCAACAATTCCGGTACCAGCAATGTGGTCATTGGCGGTTCCATCTACGGACTTGCGCCCGGCGATACGATCATCAGAAGTCATGGCTTTCTGCGCTCTTATTCCTCCAATGGTACTTTACGATGGAATGTTCAGCAATTTGATGTAAGAGATTTTCATTTAGTAGTAACTTATAACGGTTATGTCCATGCCGTGGGCAATAACAACATTGGTAACTCGGGACTGGACATTCGTATCGCCCGGTATTTTGCCAAGGATGGCGTTAAAAACTGGCAACGTTATTACGGAAACAAATCGGCAGCAAGTTGCCTGAGAGTAGAAAAAGACGGATCATTACTGATCTCCGGTGACCGTAATCAAACCATCAACCTGCCTTCAGGGAATGCTAAAACTGTACGTTCGTACATGCTGTTGCGTTATAGCAAGTTTGGCAAGCGTCTGTTTGAATATATCGGACCATGGAGTTTACCTGCAGGAAGCACAGATGCGGCAGCAATGTTTTCGGATATTGCAACCGGAAGAGGAGGATATTACTATGCGGCAGGCTGGGAACGAATAATAGTTAACATTGGTGGTACAGAAGCATGGTTTGACAGTGTACGCACCTTGCAATTCACCAATGGCTCGCTTCGTACAACGATGGAAGAACCACCAAATGAAAAGCTGGTAATACGTCCGAATCCTGCGAAAAACGAAATCACCTTCGACAGCGAATACCAGATTACAGATTTTCTGATCGCATCAGCACAGGGATCACAGACAAACATAGAATCTCTCCAACAGGAAGGTGTAACCTATCGCTGCGACATCAGTCAACTTTCACCCGGTATGTATATTTTGAAGGTACGAACAGAACGCGGATGGAAGTCGACACGCTTTATCAAAGAATAATCACCGGCGTTTACTGATTTTATTCAGCGTTATATCACGTTGCATCGTGCTTCTGAATTTATCAGGGACTATTGCGCCATTCTTTACAGCATGTTTGATCACACGCCCCTTCATTCGCTCACGCCACATCCGGAAAGAGGAATCTTTCATCTCCTTACGCATCAGCACAATCACCTCTTTTTCTTTCAATCCAAATTGCCGGTAAATCGCTTCGAAAGGCGTATGATCCTCCCAGGCCATTTGAATGATTCTGTCGATATCTTCTGCACTGAATAACCGCGTCAAGGATTTCATATCACCTGATGATTGAAAGGCTGCAATACCATTTCGCTCACTACCCCACTCGCCGGTTGCTGACATAAAAACCAAATAGCTCTGCCGGCCTCCTCCGCAAGAATCATTTTGTCTCTTTGCACACGCAAATCAATCGTATCCCAGAATGGCGAATCCACACCGCCAAGAAACAATTGCGTGATTCGGATTTCGGTGCGCTTAAGTTCCTCCCGAAGTGATTTCATCATACCGTTAAGACCATACTTGCTGGCCGAATACGCGGTTGCACCGGCCATAGGTGATTTTCCAAGAACACCCGGCACCTGAATAATCAATCCTTTCCCTGTGGTTTTCATTGAAGGAACAAATGCCTGCAAGAGATTAAAGGCTCCAAAAAGATTCACTTCCAGACTCCGCCGAAAATCATCTTCCGAAAGTTGTTCGAAAGGTTTCAGGATACCTATACCTGCTGCATTGACTAAAACATCCAGTTGTTTACCGTCGGCCAATACTGCACGCTGTAAATCCGAAACTGATTCGCGCCGTGTTATATCGGCTTCAATAATCTGTGATTCCGGAATTGAAAGCTCACGTCCCAATTGATTTAACAAGTCCCGGTTACGTCCGCTGATATAAACAACCGCCCCGGCACCGACCAGCATTCGGACAGCAGCACTGCCAATACCGCCGGAAGCTCCTGTAACGAGCACTTTTTTCCCTTTAATTTTCTCCATACCTCACTAACAATCCGGCGGAGGATTTGTTAAATCGCCATGAGTACTATCTCAATTGTATTTCCGCATCAGCTTTACGAATCACACCCGGCGCTGGACCTTAAAAGGCCTGTTTATGTCATAGAAGAACCATTGTTCTTCACCCAATTCAACTTTCATGCGCAAAAGCTGATTTACCATCGTGCCAGCATGAAGTGTTACGCAGAAGATCTCCTAAACAAAGGGTATACGGTACATTATATTGATTATCCGGAAGCCTCCACTGAAGAATTGCTGAAAAGATTCAAAGAAAAAGGCATTCATACGCTTCATCTTTGTGACCCCACCGATTATCTCCTCGAGCGAAGATACCGGCGATTTGCCTCCTCGTTGAATCTCCACCTCAAGATAAACGAAAACGCCGGTTTTCTTTGCAGCCGCGCTTACGGAGATTCTTTTTTTTCCGGAAGGAAAAAATTTTACCTGACCGAATTCTATATCGAACAACGTAAGCGATTTGACATCCTGATGAACAGTGGTGAACCTGAAGGAGGAAAGTGGACATACGATACGGAAAACAGAAAAAAACTACCGGCCGGTACTCACGTCCCCGCCCTACCGAAAATAATAGATAATAAATTCGTTGCTGAAGCCCGGCAATACATCAACACTGAATTTCCGGATGCACCGGGCTCGGACATGCCGCTCCGTTATCCGATCAACCGTGCAGAATCAATAATCTGGATGCAACAGTTCTTCCATGAACGCTTCCGGCTATACGGAGATTATCAGGATGCCATTGTTCCGAATGAAAATTTTCTGTTTCATAGCATTCTGACTCCCATGCTGAATATCGGCTTGCTTACCCCGGCAGAGATTCTCGATGGAGCTATTGCTGCTGCAAAGAAGAATGACGTTCCTCTAAATGCAACGGAAGGATTCATCAGGCAAATACTGGGATGGCGCGAATACATCCGGATTGTATACGAACTTCGTGGTACGACACAGCGAACAAAGAACTTCTGGAAGTTTACACGGAAAATACCTGCAGCATTTTATAATGGAACCACAGGAATACCACCCGTAGACGATGCTATTCACCGTTGTCTTGACAGTGCATATACCCATCACATAGAACGGCTGATGGTTCTGGGTAATTTCATGGTGTTGTGCGAAATCGATCCGGACGATGTTTACAAATGGTTCATGGAAATGTTTATCGATGCCTATGACTGGGTAATGGTTCCGAATGTGTATGGCATGAGCCAATTTGCTGACGGAGGCATCATGAGCACCAAACCCTATATCTCCGGCTCCAATTACATTCTCAAAATGAGTAACTATAAAAAAGGACCATGGTGTGAAATCTGGGATGCGCTCTTCTGGCGATTCATCCACCTGCACAAAGATTTTTTCCTGAAAAACCCACGGATGAGTATGATGGTCCGGCAAACGGAAAAGATGGAACCGGAAAAACTGAAGCATCATATCGAAACTGCAGAAAATTTTCTGCGCCGTATATCAACGATGTCCGAACAATAAAAGACAATTCAACTGCCATGCAACGTCCGTGGAACCGACCCTCCCTTCCGGTATACAGCCTCTCTACCTGTTTAGGTGAAAACAGAAACATGAATATCTGCACCTATGTGACATCCATATCAATGCAACCAAAACGATATATCATTGGTGTATACAAACAAACCTACACGTTAAAACTCCTGCAGGAACAACCGGAATTCCTGCTCCAGCTATTATCAGAAAAACAGTACCGGCTGGTTCAGCTACTGGGAAAGACATCCGGATATCAACACAACAAAATCATAAAATTAAAAGAACCCATTGCCTACTTCCAATATCACGCTTACCTTGAACATGCAGCGGCATTCATTTTATGTCGTGCGAAAGAGTGGACTGATGCAGGCGATCATTATGCAATCTTATGCGACGTCATCACTTACCGCAATCTGAATCCGGATCCGATCCTGACGACCGACTTTCTCCGGAAAAAAAAGATCATCCGAGCCTGATATCCGCTACGCCGGACTTCCCGGTTGATTATAACGCAGTAATTGAAAGAATCGGTCAGATCCAACCCTTACTGTATGATCAAACGCGGAACTACACCAACGGCGCAGTAAGTTATTTATCGCCTTACTTTTCCAGAGGAATCATCACTCCGGTTCAGGTAAGAAATATTTTACTGAAAAAATATACTGAAGATGATTTGTATCGGTACACCTTTGAACTTGCCTGGCGGGAATACTTTCAGAACGTATGGTGGCGGG
>JBIIHN010000088.1:0-6514 GCA_044235745.1 Bacteroidia bacterium | reverse complement strand
CGGTGGTCGCCGTATCATTTGCTGTGCATATCGTGCATAGCGGTCAATAGTGGGGATAAGATCGTTGCCATGTTCATAGTCGTATACCTGCGCGGTTTTGAGCCGTACTTCATCTACTCCTAACGACGTGGCCAGTGATTGTACTTCCTCAATCTGATGTTCGTTGGGACGAACAACAAGAAACTGGAAAATCACATGAGGCGTGGAGGATTTCAGTTTCTTTTTCCACGCAATGATATTCTTTGTTCCTTCAATGACCTTTTCCAGCTTTCCTCCGATCCGGTATTGCTGATATACTTCCTGAGTGGTTCCGTCAATCGAAATAATCAGCCGGTCGAGCCCCGATTCCACCGTTTTTCGGGCATGCTCATCCGTTAGATAGTGCGCGTTGGTGGAGGTGGCGGTGTAAATGCCTTTTGAGGATGCATAGGCTACCAGATCCGTGAAACGGGGGTGCAGGTAGGGCTCTCCCTGGAAATAAAATATAAGATACCAGAGTTCACGGCCTACTTCGTCAATGACCTTGCGGAAAAGTTCTTCTTCCAGCATTCCCGTTGGCCTGGTGAAACTGCGCAGACCGCTCGGGCATTCAGGACATCTCAGATTACAGGAAGTAGTCGGCTCGAATGATAATGCGATCGGCCATCCATGCTGAACGGGTTTCCCCGTCCACCGGGCAGAATAGTAACTGCCAACCACTCGCGCCGCATTCCACACCCTCGAAGGACTGGCTTTCGAAAGGAAATTCAGTCCATCCCTGAGATTCAGTTTCATGTTTCAAAAATACAAAGCCGGTCTGTTACTGCACCCGCCCTGAGCAAAGGGATTTTCAGTAGGGCGTCAAATTTGGTTTGATTTGTGCCGTTGGAATTAAGTCTTTGTTATTCAATTGTATATGTAATTTCAGTCCGCGATATATCGTATTTTCACCATGAATTGACAAGGGGATAGGGGATTTCAGTTACCGTAATTTGTCGTGATTGCTTTTCTTTGGATTCCGGTTCAGGACGGAATTGGTAATTCGTTGTCCGATTTCCGGTTAGGATAGTGCCGGCCGGTGGACAGAGATGATGATTCCAAACCCTGAACGGGCATTTGCGTAGAAGTTTAAAGAAGTACCTCATGTTGAAGGCTGCCGTATATCGTTCACAGGTAGTCGGAAAAAATACAATCTTATGAAAGGAATCATTCTCGCCGGAGGTTCAGGCACCCGTCTTCATCCGCTTACGATAGCTGTCAGCAAACAGCTGATGCCGGTGTATGATAAACCCATGATTTACTACCCGCTGAGTGTGCTGATGATGGCGGGCATCCGTGAAATCCTGATCATCACCACACCACACGATCAGCCGATGTTTAAAAAATTGTTGGGAGATGGTAAAAATCTGGGTTGTCGTTTTGAATACGCCATACAACCGGAGCCGAATGGATTAGCGCAGGCTTTTGTGATAGGAGAGGAGTTTATTGGAGAGGATAAGGTGGCTCTTATTCTGGGGGACAATATCTTTTACGGTACCGGACTCCAGCAATTGCTCCAGTCGAATAATGATCCGAATGGCGGGGTGGTATTTGCCTACCACGTTTCAGATCCTGAGCGATACGGAGTAGTGGAGTTTGATGCGCACAACAGAGCCATCAGTATTGAGGAAAAACCGGCAAAACCAAAATCAAACTATGCAGTGCCGGGATTATATTTCTACGATAATGAGGTGATCAGTATTGCCAAATCACTGAAGCCGAGTCCGCGTGGTGAATATGAAATTACCGATGTGAATAAAGCCTACCTGGATGCCGGTAAACTGCAGGTGGGTATTTTGGATAAAGGAACCGCATGGCTTGATACAGGTACTTTTGTTTCATTGATGCAGGCTGCTCAGTTTGTGCAGGTCATTGAAGAACGTCAGGGGTTGAAGATCGGCTGTATTGAAGAAGTAGCCTACCGTATGGGTTTTATTGATAAAAAGGGGCTGAAATCATTGGCTGAACCGCTGGTAAAGAGTGGTTACGGCAAATATTTGCTTGGATTGGCAGAATAACCTTCATCCTGAGCTTTTACCTCCACGCTATTTGCCATCCCGGTTCAGGCACTCACCCCATGATTCGTGCTAAAGACGGATTTGTAGGGATTGCCTTGTGATTTTCAACCCGGACTTAGATAGAATTATGTATTTTCGTGGATGAATGTATGTATTCCTTTACCATACATTTCAACTCAATATCAATTAGAACAACCTTCAGTTGTTTAGTTTATGCAAAAAAGAATTCTCGTAACCGGCGGAGCTGGGTTCGTTGCCAGCTGTCTGGCACAGCGATTGGCCGATAACCCTGACAACTACGTAGTTATTGTAGATAACCTGCTAACGGGTTCTACATCCAAGTTGCCGGTAACTATACACGATAATGTGAAGTTTATAAAAGCAGATGTCAATAATTTCAATGATATCTCTGCCATTTTTTCTTCTTTTTCCTTTGACTATGTTTTTCATTACGCGGCTGTAGTTGGGGTGAAACGTACCATCGCTAATCCGGTGATGGTGTTAAATGATCTTAACGGTATCCGGAATGTGCTGGATCTTTGTAAAAATACCGGCGTGAAGAGAATCTTCTTTTCTTCCAGTTCCGAAGTGTATGGTGAACCTGTTGAATTTCCGCAGAATGAACATACCACTCCGCTGAACTCACGATTGCCTTATGCTATCGTAAAGAATGTTGGCGAAGCCTATCTCCGTGCTTATTACCAGGAGTTCGGTCTTGAATATACCATCTTCCGCTTCTTCAATACCTACGGTCCCAAGCAAAGCACCGATTTTGTGATGTCAAAATTCATCACAGCGGCATTGGCGAATAAGGATATCACAATCTATGGCGATGGTTCGCAAACCCGTACCTTTTGCTACATAGATGATAACGTAGATGCTTGTCTGAATGCATTCTATAATAACCTTTGCGTGAACGATGTGGCCAACATCGGCAGCGATTATGAAATTACGATTCTGGATCTTGCACAGAAAATAATTAAGATATCTGAATCGACTTCTAAGATTGTTCACCTGTCTGCACTCAAAGAGGGGGATATGACGCGTCGCTGTCCTGATATCTCCGTGATGCGTGATCTGTTGCAGCGGAAAATGACACCCCTCGAAGAAGGTATTCACCGTCTGATTTCTTCCCGTCATTTTATAACGGCCTGATGAGCATTTCAGTTAACCGACGGCAGTCTCTCATTGAAGAAGGATTGCTTTCTCTTCAGTTGCCGTCTTCACCCGCGAATCTTTACGACCCCATACGTTATATGCTCTCCATCGGAGGAAAGCGTATGCGCCCTGTTCTCCTGTTGATGGGTGCAGAGATGTTTGGTGTCGGCAATCAGCAGGCGCTGGCTCCGGCACTTGGTATCGAAGTATTCCACAATTTCACCCTTCTGCATGATGATATCATGGATAAGGCTCCTCTGAGACGGGGAAAGGCCACCATTCATGAGAAATGGTCGCCGGATATAGCAATTCTCAGCGGCGATACGATGTTTGTGAAGTCGTGTCAGCTGATGATGCAGGTGCCGTCTTCGGTAATGCCCGCCGTTATGAGTTTGTTTTTTAAAACAGCGATGGAGGTGTGTGAGGGACAGCAACTCGATATGGATTTTCAGTCGATGCCGGTTGTAAGTATCGATCAGTACCTGAATATGATCCGATTGAAGACAGCAGTACTGCTGGGAGGAAGTCTGGGTGTTGGTGCTCTGATCGGCAATGCTTCTGCGGAGGATGTTCAGCACCTCTACGATTTTGGTGTGAACCTGGGTGTAGCCTTCCAGTTGCAGGATGATATTCTGGATGTGTATGGTGATGCGGAAAAGTTTGGTAAGCAGGTTGGAGGTGATATTCTTGCGAATAAAAAAACATTTTTGTTGTTAACGGCTCTTGAATTGGCAGATGGAGATGCTGAAATAGAGCTGAAGCATTGGCTTGCGAAAGATGGCGGTGATGATAAAGTGATTGCTGTTACCGGAATTTTTAACCGGCTTGGTATCCTTCAGCGTGCGCAGCAGAAAATGGATGACCTGTATCGTGAGGCGATGCAACATCTGGATGCTATCCCGGTCCCGCAGGAGCGTAAATCGATGCTGCGCGATCTGGCCATGATGCTGATGCAGCGGGAACAGTAATCAGTACTGCGATCTGATCGTACGGGCAATGTATAATCCTGCCAGACTAAATCCGATAGCCAGATATCCTACAATCGGGTAATGCAATAATTCTCCACCCGAACTTTTGGAAACAATTTGTCCGGCCATGAAAGCGGCAAGTCCACTCGATAATTGTTGAACTGCTACATTCAGACTCATGAACTTTCCACGTTGATGTGGTGCAGCCGTTGAGGAGATGATAGTACTCGCCGGAATGTTTCTTCCTCCTGTAGTAATGAAGAAAAAAGTGGTGACGCAGAGGGCAACCCAAACCGGAACCGGTGGCATGTGTGTGATGAAAAGCTGAGGAATGGCCGATAATAGTATGCCGAATATCATCACTCTGTAGCGGCCATGCTTATCCGCAATTTTTCCGATCAATGGCAGCGATAACATGCTGACCAGTCCTCCGAAAAGATAAATCAGTGGTAGCTCCTGTTCGCTGAATCCAACATTGGATACCATGTACGGACTCAAAAAGGGAATGAGACTGAAATGACCCATCATCATGAAAAATTGCAACCATAAGGCACGTTGCTGATCAGGATGTTGTGCCACCATTCGGAATGGTTCCATCAGATCTGGTTTTGTTGGTTGACCTTGCAGGTGTATATCCATGACCGGCACAAAGCGCATGATTGCCAGATGGGCAAACACACTGAACGCTGCCAGTATAATGAATGGCATGTTCCATCCGAACTGGTTAGCCAGAAACATTCCGGCCGGTACTCCGGCAATAGAGGCCATGGCGAATGCGGTCATAATGATACCCATGGCAGAAGACCTTCGCTCCAATGGAATGGCATCTCCAACAATAGAGAGAATCAATGAGGAGAGGAGTCCACCGAACGCTCCGGTAAAAATTCTTGCAGCCATCAGGAGGTAATAGTTACCTGCAAGACCACAGATAAATGTGCCTAATACGAATGCGATAAAGACAATTTGTAATGCGCGCTTTCGTTCAAACCGATCGAGAAAAAACGCGCCGGCAAAACCGAAGATGCCTGCACTTATGGTATATGCAGAAACCAGCAGACTGAATTGGCGGGGATCTATCTGGAGTGCCCTCATCAATTGTGGTCCCAACGGCATCATCAGCATAAAATCAACGATGTGATTAAACTGTACCACGGCCAGTGTGAGCAAAAGCGGGCGTTCGTTTTTCATCGTTGGTAAGTGTGGTGATCTTTAAGACGTAAAAACCCGGTTGGTGTCAACCGGGTTTTTACGTCAATGTTGTTTTTTTTCAGGATCTGACCGGAATGGGTTGTCCCAGATTTCGCAGATGCCGAATATGCGCTGCAATGGCATCCATTACCGTAGGATATTCTATATAGCGCACATTAAACTCGTGGCAGGTTTCCCGTACCAACTTGCTGATGGCAGGATAGTGTATATGAGAAATCTTTGGAAAAAGATGGTGTTCAACCTGGAAATTGAGTCCACCCATAAACCAGCTTACCAACTTATTATTGGTCGCGAAGTTGGCTGTGGTATGAATCTGATGTAATGCCCATTCTTCTTCAATTTTCTGCGTCTGTTGATTGGGCTCAGGGAAATGGGTGTCTTCCACAACGTGGGCTAACTGGAATACAACGGCGATCGTAACTCCGGTTACGAACAGAATGATACTGTACCCGATCAATGTATAGGCTACACCTTTGAAATAAATCGGCAGACCAATGAAGAGTGCTAAGTATAGGATCTTGGTTAGCCAGAATCCAACATGCTCTGAGAATTTCATCTTACGAATCGGTGTTGGGCCAATGCGTCGTGTAAAATACTTCTGGAAGTCCATCCACCATATCCACATGAAATAGGTGGCGCCATACAGTAAAAATGAGTAAACATGCTGGAATCGGTGAAACCAATAGCGTTTCTGCTGTTCGTTCACCCGCATCCAGGGTTTAATATCGATATCATCATCAACCCCTTCAATGTTTGTGAATGAGTGATGCACGTGGTTGTGCTTCACTTTCCACATGAAACTTGATCCTCCCATCAGGTTCAATGAGTAGGACATGAGGTTGTTGATGGTTTTATTGTTTGAATAAGATCCATGTGCTCCGTCATGCATTACATTGAAACCTATACTTGCAAAGGTAAGTCCCATCAGGGCGCAGAGTAAAATGGAACCCCATACCGGTATATTGGAAAATACCAGCAATGAGTACACCAAAACGGCTGCACTTACGAGAATGATCGTCTTAGAATATAATTTGAAGTTTCCGGTGGGCTTGATCTCCTGCTCCTTGAAGTAGGCGTCAATTTTTTCCCTTAATGCATCAAAAAACGGACTGGTTTTGTTGTTGAATGTTACTTTAGCCATAT
>JBIIHN010000430.1:0-6546 GCA_044235745.1 Bacteroidia bacterium | reverse complement strand
ATACCCATGGCATATACCAATGGCTTTAGCGTGCTGCCCGGAGAGCGCAGGGCGATAACACCATCTACCTGTCCGCTCTGTGCTGCATCGTGAAAGTTCTGACTGCCGACATAGGCGAGAACCTCTCCGCTGGTATTTTCAATGACCATAACGGCTCCGTTGTGGATGCCGATCACGTGTAATCGCTGCAGATGGTTGTAGCAAAGTTGCGTAGCCTGTTGTTGGAGCCGGAGGTCAAGGGTGGTGACAATTTCCGGTCGCGTGGCGGCAGCGGCCAGCCGTCGTGAAAGATGCGGTGCTTCATCCGGTAGTTTCTGCCGTTCCATCACCAACGGTTCATCCTGTGCGGTGGTAAGATCTTTCGCGGAAAGTACTCCTTCTGCATGTAAACGGTGCAGCCATTTGTTGCGTTGGTCGATCAGGTGGCGGGCAGTACCATCGGAGCGGGGCCGAAGGGAGGAAGGTCGGTTGGGGATGATGGCAAGGGTAACCGCTTCGGCCGGACTTAATAACGCCGGCGACTTACCGAAATAAATCCACGCTGCGGCATTTACACCTTCTATGTTCCCTCCATAAGGAACCAGGCTGAGGTATAAGTTTAAAATCTCTCTCTTCGGGTAGTGACATTCCAGTTGCAAGGCTCTGAAAACTTCTATCAGCTTCGAGGGAATGGTACGTGGTCGTTTCTCCAATAAACGAACGACCTGCATGGTGATTGTTGACGCGCCGCTGGTTCGGCGATGCCGGATGAGATTGTTGAAGGCAGCACGTGCAATCGCGATCGGGTTGATGCCCGGATGGAAATAAAAATACCGGTCTTCCTTGTGAACAAGGGCTTCCACCAGAAGCGTGTCTGTCTGTTCCCGGTAAACCGGAAAGCGCCATTTATGATCGCGGCTGAGATAAGCGTTTAACAGTTGCCCGTTTCGGTCATACACCGTCACCGACCAGTCCGGCCGTGGCCTGAACGGAAAGGTCAGGTCGAGCAGGAGGAAGGATAAAACCGAAATGATCAGCACCAGGCCCGTGCAGCGTATCATCCGCTTCATGAACTCACGGTAATGGCTATACGATAATCCGGTCGATGGCGGCGGCCAGCATCCGGTCTTTTTCAGTTACCGTATTTCCGGCATCGTGTGTGCTGAGCCGTATATCTACACGGTTGTACACATTGGTCCATTCCGGATGGTGTTCCATCTTCTCAGCCAGCAGCGCTACCCGGGTCATGAAGGCAAAGGCTTCACTGAAGTTCCGGAAACGGAAGCTGCGTACAAGTGCGTTTTTTTCTTCGGTCCACATAGGTTGATTATTGAATGATGATGCGCCCCGCTCCGTGTATGGAGTGGTAGTCGCCGGAGTACATGGCATCTGCACTTACCGGTCCCATCGTGTAATTACCGGGGCTCACGGCCCTTACCACATAATAATAGTGTTGTGGCTGGAGACCGGCTGAAACATAGAAGTGAATCCGGTCGTCCCGGATATCCAGATGGTCGGGCCAGGCGTTGTTCTTGATCCAGTCGAGCGAGGGTATGGTGCTGATCCGTGGATTTTCGATTTCAAATCCTGCCGGTAACAGATCGGTGATAACCACATTTTCCACAAACGTCTTGCTGGTATTTTCAAGTGTGATCTTCACGACAATGAGGTCATTTTGCCGGAAGGATGTTCCCTTTAATTCCTGACCGGTCCTGCTGAGGAAAGTCTTCCGCACCTTCAGATTTTTATCTTCCTGCTTGTAGGATCCATCCGCGGTAAGCCCTCTGCTGTTCCAGAAATAGTAGAGTTGGCCACTTCCGGAGGTTTTTACTTTCACCTGTGTTTGGTTGAGGTCTTTGCGAATAAGAAGGTCTTTTCCGTTGAACGACCAGGTTTTTCCATTTTCCGTTACGAGCTGGGCGGTGACAGTGCTTTCTGCGGCTTTCCGGCTGAACTTGCCGAGTGCCAGAAAACTGAGCGCCCTTTCCTGCGTGTTCAGCCAGGGCCGGGATTTGAGCGCAGTGCTCAGCTGTTTCACCAGAATGCCTGCCTGCGGATGATCCGGGTCCTGCGTCAACAGGATGTTTAAGGTGATGGCCATATCGCGCACATAACTGTAATAACTTCCACCGGTACAATTGATACTTTCTTCACCGGAGAATGAGGCCGGCAACAGTGATTCGTACGAGCGGCGGTCGCCAATGGCCAGATAGGAGGAGGCCAGCAGGTATTTGCTGTCGAGTGATATTTCGGATATCCGCGACCTATAGTAGTTCATGGTACTGCGATCAGCCCTGTTGTTCATCGCCAGGATATAGAGGCTGTAGAAAATATCCCTTGACGGCATTTTACGGCTCACATACACGCCTTTTCCGTCGTAATAATGCACGTCTTCCGTTCGCTTGTTTTTCACTTCTTTGGCGAGATAGTCGATTAGTTTTCTGTAGCTGCTTTCATTCACTTCATACCCCGCCTTCCGGGCTTCTGCGAGAAAGTCGGCGGCGTATGCGCTGGTCCAGTGATGCGTGGCGGATGATCCCTGCCAGGTCACGATGCCTCCGTTGTAATGTTGCAGACTGAGCACTTTGCCGATAGCGGCCTGTACATTCATTTGTGTTTGGATGGTGCGTGCGGGTGTATTGGAGATGGACTTTGCCAGGTCTGCGTAGTATATCTGCGGAAATGCTGAGCTGATGGTCTGTTCCGCGCAGCCGTGAGGATAATCGAGCAGATAGGTCAGATGATCGGCAAACTGTACCAACGGCGATTTGCTGATGAGCAGCTCCGTCTGTGCAGAGGATGGAATAAACCCTGTGCGCAGATCGATGATGGCGGAAGATCCGCCTTTGAGCATACCACTGCCATCGCGAACCTGGAGGCTGGCAGGCGGGCGTACCGTAATTTCAGTTTTATCGGTGTAGCGTTCATTGCCGTTATTCACTTTTACGGTAAACGAACCCGTGCCGGTTCCTTCGGGAGCAATCACCTTGCAGAGCAGGCGTTGTTCCTTGCCCGGTTCGAGCGTTAAACTTCCGTCACCGGTGGTGACAGCCCGTATGGCACCGGTGGTGGAAAAGCCGGCAGTAGCGCGGATAGTGGCGGTGGTGGTATTGGTAAAGGTTACCGGGACTACTACCGTATCTCCGGGACTTGTAAATCGGGGAAGCGCGGCACTGATCACCACCGGATCTGCAACTTTGATATGTGCTTCCGCGGCTCCGAAGGTCTGACCTTTGTAAGCCACCGCCATCACTCTCAGATCACCGCTGAAGGAAGGGATATCTAAGGTATAGCTCGCAGTACCTGCAGCATTGGTCCGCAGGATTCCGCTCCAGGCACTCACCAGCCGAACGCGTTTATTCGTAATCGGATTCACCCTTTGTGCAAGGGCGTATCCATCTCCACCGGTACTCGACCGCCGTGTCTTTAATTCAGGCAGGAGATAAGGGTAGATGTCATAGCCTTCTACCATAAGCGCCCGCTTTTGATAAAAATACTTGTAAGGGTCAGGCGTCTCCGTGTTTTTCAACTGAAGGATACCTTCATCAACAACAGCAATGGTTACTTCCACATTGCTGGAAGGCGTTGTTTTTACGGTGATCTGCTGTTTGGTGTTGGCGCGTGATTTTTCAGCCACGCTGATGCTGACCGGAATTTTATGGTCCGGCAATGCTACAGAAAGGGGTTTTACTCCATGTGCCACCGTGAGTGGAATCGAGCCGTCATCTGCTTTTCGGAACAGCGTCGCCGTTATATACACGTTGGGGAGATGTTCTTTGCTGACGGGTATCAGCAGTTCCGCCGCTTTCTTTTCGGTATTCACGTGATAATAACTGAGTACATTCTGTTGTTCTACCGTCACAAGAAGTCGTCCGTTGAAGGGTGTCTTGAACAGTAACCGTGCTTTCTCTCCCGGTTCGTAGCTTTCCTTATCTGATGTGATATCGATGGTGCCTTCGGTATTCACAGCAAACGAGGAGTTACCGGTGAATCCCCATCCGTAGGCATAGAATTGCTGCTCCACATATCGGTCGGAACCCGGTAAACCAACCCGTACGAGATACTCACCTGACTCCTTAGGGGTAAAGGGTAGTATGGTTTCTTTCCCGTTGATCGTTACCTGCAGATCCTGCAAGAGCCGTTCTTCCCGTTGTGAAACGAAGTGCATACGATCGCCGTAACTTCTTGTCAATACACTGTGGTAATTCACTTTTACAATACGAACTCTGGCGTTGGCGTTTACTTTCTTTTCGGCGTTGTTGAGTGCAATGAGTCCTACCTGCAGCGGCTGACCAACACCGGCGTAGTATTCGCTGATTTTTGTACCGAAGAAAATCTGCTGGGTGTTTACTTCAAACCCGGCCGCACGGTTGACCGGTCGTCCGGTTTCGTCGAAGACCGTCACAAAGGCGCGCCCTGACAGCTTGCCCGTTTCCCTGAGCAAAGGGTCGATGTAAAGTGCCTCGCGCAAACTTCCGTCTGCTCCTGTTTTACCCTGGCGGAAGGATGTCGGCATATTTACATGGTCGGTGCCTTTGATATCAAACGACCAGGTATCGTATCCTTTTGGCGAGAAGGATGTTTTATCGAGCGAGAATTGCACTTCATAATTCCGATCAGCCGCCGGTGTGCCAAACAGGTTGCTGGCGATGGCATTCAGCAGAACAGTATCGCCGGTCTGAACCACGGACTTCCCGATCGTAGCCTTCACACTGATCCGGTCGGGCATAAACTCCTCTACAGACAGTGCTTTGGCAGCCAGCAGTACATCGTTGGCGGTAAACACTTCAACGGTATAGGTACCGGTAGCAGCTCCGGCAGGAATGTCAAACTGTTGTTCGGTGGCGCCTTCTGTATTGAGTGTTTTCCTTATCACATGCAGTTCACGTCCGTTCGGCATCAGCAAACGCACTTTGACCGGTAATCCTTTCAGCGCATTCCACTGACGATTGCGTACAATGATATTCGTATGAATAGATTCACCCGGCCGGTAGATTTCCCGCTCTCCATAGATGAAGGCCATATAACCCGGACCATTTTCGCGGTAACCACCCGTTTCAAATCGACTCGTTTCAATCCGGGTATCTGACAGCAACATATAATTGAAATCGTTACCACTCCTTGCAGTGATAAGTGCGGGACGAAATTCTTTATAACGCGATTGTAAACCGGAAAATTTCACCATGCCCTCTCCATTAGTCGTACCGCTAAAAAGCACCTGATTGTTAGAACTGATCACACTTACGGTTACCTTATTCAGGGCGGTGGCTTCCTTTACAGAGTTGGCGAAAACCATCACCTCATCGGTTCCGCTCCGTGCTATCAGTCCGATATCCGATACCGATACCAGCTTGGTCGCCTTGATCCATTGGTTTTCGGTTGACCGCGCCGTTACAACATAAATCCCCCTGAAGGGTAGCTCATCATCGAAATTCATACTGAAAAGACTCATGCCGTTTACCTTGGGCAGATCTTTGGTTTGGTACTCCTGATCCATTACAACATTGCCTAACCGTTCAAGATCGTAGTCATTGTATACCCAGCCCCGGCCACTCGATTCACCGTACCATTCATCGTAGCGGTTATTATTCATGAACGCCAGAATATTGTTCTCGTAAATTTTGTACACCGATACCCTTATTTTCGGCATATTTACAATCTGTATTCCGATTTTTCGGTTACCCTTCGATGTGAGGTACATGCCTTTCTGATTGACAAAAGCAATACCCGGCTCCTGCTCTCCGAAGCTGATCGTCGTGTAATAATCTCCTTGCATGGTACCGCCCAGCAATCCCTGCAATGCGCTGTTGATGGTGATGTCATATGAGTTGCCTGCACTGAAAGCTCCCCGCAAAATCAATCCGGATTCTCCTTGTTCTACACGATAAACGGGCGAAGGTGAAACTGAAATCAGCTTTTCGATATTCTGCACACTCACCGGCTGGTTGGCGAACAACCGTATAATACCTTCTCCGTTCTCGAATGCCGTTTCAGTTCCACTGAACTCCAGATTTGTCAAAGGCGAAATCACACCTTTCCATTCCATGCTTCCGGATGACTTGCTGCATTCCGCACATTTCAGACCGGATGCGATTTTCAACAGAAAGGAACCGGAAGTCGCATCACCTCTTGTCAGACCTTCCGCGCTGATCTGAAGGGATGCTCCCGGAGAGGCCGTGATAATTTTTACCTGTACCGGTTTGCCGTTGATCACCGCTGATACCTTCCCCTGCAACCCTGCCGGATCCATTTCATAGTTAAAACCCAGTTGAGCATTGAACACCAGTTGATCTGTGGTGCCCGGCAATAATGTCCACCATGATTGCACACCGGTAAGCTGAGTGGCAGCAGTGGAAAATTTAAAGGACTCCGCGTTGAGAGATAAAGGACTGGCGGTATGTTTCAGCAACGCGGTAGTCAGATGCAGTATATAATCGGTTGCCGGTTTAAATCCGGCACTTGGACTAAAGACCAGCTGTCTCGGAGAATTCCATTTGAAAAGTCCTTTCACATTTGGTTCAATGGTGCAGTATGAAACCGAATCCCATTTATCTAGGAGGGAATCCG
>JBIIHN010000087.1:0-6557 GCA_044235745.1 Bacteroidia bacterium | reverse complement strand
TCGGACTCAGCTCCCATCCAAAAGTCATCGAAGCTGCCAAACACGCCATCGACACACATGGCTTCGGGATGAGCAGTGTACGGTTTATTTGCGGAACGCAGGATATCCATAAGGAACTGGAGAAGAAGATCTCCGCCTTTCTGGGCACGGAAGATACTATCCTTTACGCGGCTGCCTTCGATGCCAACGGAGGAGTATTTGAACCTTTGCTGAACGACCAGGATGCCATCATTTCCGACGAGCTCAACCATGCTTCCATCATCGACGGCATTCGCCTGTGCAAAGCGCAGCGCCATCGCTACAAGCACAACGACATGAACGACCTTGAAGAGCAACTCAAGGCCACACAGCATCTGCGCCACCGTATGATTGTGACAGATGGCGTTTTCTCGATGGATGGAACCATCGCCCAACTCGATAAGATCTGCGAACTCGCCGATAAATACAAAGCATTGGTGATGATTGACGAGTGCCATGCTTCCGGCTTTATGGGAAAGACAGGCAGAGGAACGCATGAACACAAAAATGTGATGGGGCGTGTAGATATCATCACCGGCACGCTCGGAAAAGCACTGGGCGGCGCCATGGGCGGCTTCACCAGCGGACGCAAGGAAATCATTGACATGCTTCGTCAGCGCTCACGCCCGTATTTATTTTCCAATTCACTGGCTCCCTCTATCGTAGGTGCCTCTATCGCCGTGATTGATATGCTCACAGAGACCACCACCCTGCGCGATAAACTCTGGGAAAATACCAAATACTTCCGCGAGCAGATAACCAAGGCCGGCTTTGACATCAAACCCGGAGAACATCCGATCGTACCCATTATGCTCTATGATGCGAAGCTGGCACAGGATTTCGCCGCGAAACTCTTACAGGAGGGCATCTATGTGATCGGCTTCTTCTACCCGGTGGTAGCCAAAGGAAATGCAAGGATCAGAGTACAGCTCAGCGCCGCCCACGACCGGCACCATATTGATAAAGCCATTGCAGCTTTCACCAAGGTAGGTAAAGAATTAGGTGTGATTAAGGAAGTATCCGCATAAGTATTATTTTTGTCGTCCCGAAACGGTCAAGGCCGTACGGAATTTTTACATAAGGGCCCATAGCTCAGTTGGTTAGAGCAGCGGACTCATAATCCGTTGGTCGCAGGTTCAAGTCCTGCTGGGCCCACTAAAAAACGCTCAGGCGATGCCCGGGCGTTTTTTTTGTTATTAGGGTTAGTAAGGTTCTAAGGGTTCTAAGGGTTTTAAGGGTTTTAAGGGTTTTAAGAGTTATAAAGGTTTTTCCCGGTTGCTGTCCCGCAAGCAAGTTGCGGGAGGAGCCCGATAGCTATCGGACGAAGCCTAAGGGTTTAAGGGATTTTGATAGATAAGAAAATGATGATTAATCCTATCCCGACCGCGCACTTAAATTTACGGCGATACTCCAACGATTTTCCTACCTTCGATATCCCAAATCCATCTCATGAAATTCTTGCTTCAACGATCTGTTGTTGTCCTTGTCCTGTTATTTGTTCAACCAGCACATGCTCAATGGACCCAACTTTCTACAGGAGTTACTTCCAATATCAATTGTGTCAGGCATGATGCCGGCGGACAAGTATGGGCCGGTACTACCAATGGTATTTTGCGCTCGTCGAACAGCGGCAGCACCTTCAATTTTGTGAATGGTATCAATACCTCTGCCGGCAGTTCGCAGATCCTGGGAACCTTTGATGATATTCATGTAACCAGTGCGCAGAGTGCGGTTGCTGCCGGATTCTTTTATCTCGGTAACGACCTGATCATTTTTGGTACGCTGAACAACGGAAACTCGTGGAGTCATAATTACTACTCCACCGGTGGATCCTGGCCACGAAATATCGAAGCCTTCGATTTCAGTCCGGCGGGTAAAGGTGTAGGTGTTGGCGGCGCAGGTCGCGTATTGGTATCATCCAACAATGGCATCAGCTGGGTCACCGGAGGTTCAGGCACCTCCAATACACTCTACGATGTTTCATGGGTAAACGGAACTACATGGGTAGCTGTATCCGGCTCCAACATCTACCGCTCTACGAACGATGGTCTTTCCTTTATCAACATACTTGGTAATCTGGGCAATATCGAAAATGTTTCTTTCGCTCCCGGAACCAATACCGGTTATGCAGGAGGTTCCAACGAATTGAAAAAATCTACAGATGGCGGACTGACATGGACCAATCTCAACATTCCGGCGGTCAGCATCCGCACCATCTTTACGTTTAGTCCCGACACGGTTTACATCGGAACGTATGAAGGTGTTTACAGATCTGTGAGCGGTGGTTTATACTGGGAGCGGTTTGATCTTCCCGGGTATCAGTGGGTGAATGATATTTATTTCTACGATGCCGATCATGGTATGATTGCGGGAGATGGCGGATATGTAGCAAGCACAACTAACGGTGGCGGGGTACCGTATCCAGTATCCAATTTCAGTCTGCCGGTTGGGACACCCTGTCAGGGTACTGCTATCACGCCGATCAACTATGGCGATCCGGCCTGGACATACGAATGGTTCATTAACGGAACTTCAGTGAGCACGCAATTTGCACCATCGCTCAATCTCTCTTCACCATGGACCAACACCATCGCACTTGTTACAACGAAGAACGGACTCAGCGACACGCTCACCAGGTCTGTTAATGTTACTCCCACCCCTCTGGTTCAGCCGTTCACCGTCATCAACGATACGATTTGTCAGGGCGGGCAAGGCCAATTTAGAATACCCAACAGTCAGCAATTTGTATCCTACGCCCTGTTCGATGGAACTGTACAGGTCGGATCGTCGCAAGCCGGCACCGGGAATACGGTAACATTGACCACTGCCACCAACCAAACCACCGTCAAGACCTATCGCATCCGTGCCATTTATTCAAACACCTGCGGAGCTGATACACTGGAAGTGTTTGACTCGCTCTGGATTGCCACACCCAACCCCGCCGTTTCGGTAATGCTTTACCGTGATACCATCTGTACGGGCGACACCACCTCCGTACTCATCTATAACTCCGAGCCCGGCTGGGACTACTACACATCCAACAATCAATTTCAAAAAATTGACGGCACGGGAGGCACCATCATCATTCCCGTAGGTCCAGCCACCTCCAACCTTAACTTTACCGTAGTAGCGCGGCTCAAAGGATTGAACTGCCTGAAAACCCTTCCCGGAAATTATACAGTTACGTACCGCGCAACTTCCGCCACCATCAACCCCGGTACCCTGCAGGGTGGCGTCGGACAACCGGTGACGATCACAGCAGGTTCCAGTGGATTCAACAACTGGACATGGGATTTTGGGCCCAATGCAACGCCGGGCACTGCCAGCGGACAGATTCCAACAGCACCAACTTACTCCACAGCCGGTATTGACACTGTCATCTTAACTGCAAGGCTGAACAGCACCTGCGAAAAGATTGTAAAGAAACCAATCTATATATGGGGACCACTGCCGGCAAGTAACACCCTACTTTGTGACCTTGACACTTTCAGCGGAGCGATGGCCAGCCCAGTTACAGAAACCTACTTCGATGAATTCAATAATTTGCACGTAGCAGGATACAATTCACAATCCACCAACTTCGCCTTTATTCCTTTTATCATGCGTTTAGACACGAATGGCAGAAGAACGTATTACCATAGTTTTAATTCAACCGGAAATAATCCGGGCGCACAAGGGCTCATCAACGGACTCACCACAGACCGGCTCACCAATACGTATATGGCTACCCGTTATACTGCACCGGCCAGATTTGACGTGCAGGGTAATTACATGCGTAATAAAAACGCGATTATCAAGCTCAATGAAAAAGGCAGCTTTCAATGGGCCATCGAAGCTCCGCTCGCTGATTTCTCCGACATGATAACGATCAACAACCGGATTTTCGCTGTTGGTATCAATGCATGGAAAGGATGTGAATTCCAAACACCTGACGGTAACTATCAATACACTCCATCCATCAGCAATAAAGGAGATGCCTTCATCATGGAAATAAATCCGGAAGGAAAGATTCTCAGTTTTGACGCCTTTGGCACTTCAGGCCCTAACACCCCTGCTAAATTCAAGGTAAAATATCCCATTGCAAATCAATACTTCGACTACGACACTCTACGGCAAAATCTGATGGCACGTCCTGCCGCTAACGGAGAAATGCTTATTGCCGGCATGCTGGATGCAACCACTATTACATCACCTGTTCTATTCAACAACCTTCAAGTCGGCAATAGCCTGCCGGCCGGAACGGCCTTTGAAAAATGTATTTTTATCTCCCGTTATAATCTGACGAATGGATTTTCGAGTGCGGTTACTTTAATGAGCGGACAACCGGAGTTCATCAGTGACTTCAAGGAAACCAACAATGGACATTATGTTGTTGTTGGCCGTGCAAAGAATAAAATAGTTACCAGTAACGGCACTTTCAATTTTCCCGTGCAGAATTACGAATATCAGTTTATCGCTTCATTCAGTCCCACAGGAACGATGGACTGGTACGTATATGCTGACTCGATGAGTTTTAAATCTGTAGCCACGAATCCCGATGGTTCGGTGAGTTTATTGGCAGCCATGCCAACCAAGTTTTTAATTGTTGACGCATTAGGAAATCCCTTTAATGTCTCTCCCACTCCGGTTTTCGGTTCTTATCTATTACGCTTCGGCAGCAACGGCGAACTACTCTCCGCTGATCGCACAGCCAATTATACCGGAGTTGCCATGCACCAGGACATATGCGGAAATCAACATGTATTTCACAGTACCGGCAATCCGGTTCAGTTCAGAACCATCCGAACGATTCACAGTCAGACCGGAAGTTGTGGCAGCAATTGTTACTCCGCCTACAATCCGAATTTACTCGACGCCGCAATTGACTCTGTCAATCTCAGCGACAAAACCACCAATGGTCCGGCAGTACGAAATATGAACATCAAAGTGAAGAGTAAATCTGTCTTACCGATCAATGCGCTGGAAATAAAATACAGAATCAATAATGATGCAGAACAAAGCATCAATTGGAACGGCAGCCTGCAAACAGGTGACTCAATCAATCTTGCCGTAAACAACTACAACTTCTCAAAGGCATATAACAGAATACGCGTTTGGATTCATCGTGTAAATGGTGTAACTGACGACCAGCAGGGGAATGACACCTTGATTCTGCAACAGATCATCTGCAGTGCTCCACTGGCCGGAACCTACTCAGCAGGCTGCGACACCTGTTATTTCGATCATGTACAAGCATCCGCCACTACATTAAAAACATGCGGTGTAGCCGATCCGGTCACTATTGCCATTGAACCGGGTATCTACGGAGAACAAATTGAGATTGATTCGATCCCCTTTGCGAGCAGCACGGACACCATTGTATGGACTTCCAGAACAGGCATCGCGGAAGATGTGACCATTAAATTAAAACCGGACTATAGTTACTTCCGAACGCTGTTTCATCTCCGGAATTTATCGTATTGCTCATTCGCACATCTCACCTTGATCAACCATCTGCCCAAGGCCTTCGATGCCATGCAGGCAAACGGAGGAGGAAGAAGCGTTTTTTACTTCCAGAACAGCAGGCATATCAACATCTCTGATTGCCGGATGTTCGGTATTGAACAAACCGGGGGAGCCATTGGCGTTGGACATATTATCGACGCTTATGACGGCTATAATTTCAGGTTTACCAACAATTATTTTCAGAATGGTGAAGCTGCCATTAGCTTGGGCGGAAGTCTTACACCAACCAGAAATGTTCAGTTAAGCGGGAACACCGCAAAACAAACAAAAGGCTTCTGGCTGTACAACCTGGATAGTGTACTGATCGATCGTAACCGAATTGAAACAATTGGCAGTATAACCGCAGCTAAAATCCAATGCAACGAATGTGATTCATTCAGAATCATCAACAACCTGGTTACATCTGAAGACTGGGGAGACGAAGTATTTTATCTCTATAGTAACTCTTCAACAACCAATTATAACCTTGTTGCCAATAATATTTTTTCTTCATCACCGCTTTGGCTCTCTACTCCCGGAGCTTACATTAACGCATCGAACACTGACATTATCCATAACAGCTTCGGGCATGGACTTGAACTTTACACCAGCGGTGGACTTAACTTCGTCAACAACCTGGTTCGTTCCAACGGTTCTTCCGCGGTTGAAATCAGCTCGCCCACCTTCATCACTTCGTGGAACAACAACCGGTATCAGTCGGTAGGCTCCCCGATTAACTTCGTTAGTAACGGCAACAACTATACACTGGCCGGCTGGAGAAGTGCCACCGGTTTTGATGCACAATCCGATTCAGTGACTGCTGAATATACTACACTAACGGATATGCACCTCCGCAATACAGTAGCTATGCCGGGAATTCCCTGGCCGGGGATCACTACCGATATTGACGGACAACCCAGAAGTCTGACCGCTCCAACAATCGGAGCTGACGAATACAGCTTTAATCCTTTGATCGGAGAAGTATGGCCCGGCGACTGCGACAGTTCAAAGACGGTAGACAATTTCGACCTCCTGCCCATCGCCCTTTACCTGAA
>JBIIHN010000086.1:0-6560 GCA_044235745.1 Bacteroidia bacterium | reverse complement strand
ATCAAAACGCTGGTACTTATCAAGATTGACCCGTTAATACTTCGCACTTCAGAACGGATTTCCATTTGCAATTCACCGGTTGTTATGGTAGGTTTGTTGATAGATATGCGCGAATTGATCTTGGAAGAGAAAAAGAATGAAATATCTGGTATTCAGGGAGATAACTGGTCTGACCGGGTAATTTCCGCTGCGGTGGCTCAGGAGAAAAACCTGATCGCCGGAACCCGTCAGTTCGCCAATCTGGAACTGGCGAGAGAACGAGCAGCTTTTACGCGATGGAAAACGATAGAAAACCTCGATAAATACCTGATTGAGTTCGAGTCGAATTTTATAAAATCCGGGGGTAAGGTAATCTGGGCGGAGGATATTACTGATGCGCTGGAGGCGATCAACGATATCCTCAAGAGGGCAAAAGTAAAGGAGGTGGTTAAGTCGAAGACCAACACCGCTTCGGAAATCGGGCTTTCAGCGTTTCTCGAAAGTCAGGGAGTGACCTTCCACGAGACAGATACCGGAGACTTCATCGTGCGAGCTGCGGAAGAAGGTGCGTCACATATGGTGCTGCCCGCATTGCATAAATCAACGGAGTCCATCAGCAAAGTACTTCGGGAAAAGATAAAACTTAACGGTGACGCCTCTCCGAAGGCCATGGTACAGGCGATCCGTGAAGAGCTCCGCGATAAGTTTCTGGCAGCCGAAGCCGGCATCACCGGTTGTAATTTTCTGCTGGCGGATCCGGGAGCTGTTGTCATACTTGAAAACGAAGGGAATGCCCAATTAACAGCTGCTCTTCCGAAAATCCATATTGTACTCGCCGGCATCGATAAGATCCTTCCATCCATCAGCGATCTTGACCTTTTTCTGCCTCTTCTCAGTGCATACGGAACAGGTCAGTCGATTACCGCTTATAACTCGATTATTTCGGGTCCTCGCCAGGCAGATGAAATGGATGGACCGGAGGAAATGTATGTGATCCTCCTCGATAATGGCCGGAGCGATGTTTTGGCACATGAACAGCAACGAAATGCTTTATCCTGTATAAAATGCGGAGCCTGTCAGACGGTTTGTCCGGTATATCGCAATGCCGCAGAGGGAGATTTTCCCTCTCCTATCGCAGCGGTTACGCTTCCATTACAGCGTCAGGAGTTACAGCATCTTTCTTCTGCTTCCTCGCTCTGTGGTGCATGTAAAGATGTGTGTCCGGTTAAGATTGATATTCCTCGATTATTGCTTGAGAACAGAAAACACTTCGTGGAGAAAGGTCATAGTACCCGGGGAGAAAAATGGTTTTATTTTGGTTGGAAAAAAGCCATGCTAAAGAGGGAAATTATAAGCTGGACCGGTATCAACGCGCGTCGTCACCTTCTTGAGAATCTGTTCCGGTCAAAAGACGGCAAAAGGAAAATGGATCTCGGAAAAGAGAAATCGTTCAACGAATGGTACCGTGAAAAAATGAACTACAGATAATTGTCTGTTTTTTCACTGACTTTAACACCGCAACGCAAGCTGAACCAGATCTTCCATACCGTTCAAAAACTTCAGGCTGTACTGAGCAACGATCGGGATTCCGGTAAATCGATCGGATTTGTGCCTACCATGGGTGCATTGCACGAGGGTCATCTTTCCTTATTGAGAAAGGCCCGTGAAGAGAATGATACCGTGGTATGCAGCATATTTGTGAATCCCACTCAGTTCAACGACCCGAAAGATCTCGAAAAATATCCGCGCATGCCGGAAGCAGATCTTCGGCTACTCGAGAGCGTTAGTTGTGATTACGCTTTTCTTCCATCAGCAGATGAGATTTACCCGCAGGGCTATCAATTGCTGGAACTGGATTTTGGAACACTGGAGAACGTGATGGAAGGTGCTTATCGTCCCGGGCATTTCAAAGGCATGGCCACCGTTGTTAAACGACTGTTCGAAATTACCCTTCCTCATAATGCCTACTTCGGAGAAAAGGATTACCAGCAATTAGCTATCATCCGAAATATGGTTAGCCGGTTAAACATACCGGTGATTATTCATGGCTGTCCCACCTTACGGGAGCACGATGGATTGGCCATGAGTTCCCGGAATATGCTGCTGACCGATGCACAACGTAAAGCCGCACCGCTGATTTTTAAAGGACTGATGATGGCACAGGAGTATATTCCGCATCAATCACCTGAAGCAGTTAGAGCGCTCGTTACCCGTTTTATTCAGCAAAGCCTGCAGCTGCACGTACAATACTTTGACATTGTACATCCGCTCACACTTGAAAGTATCAGCGACTGGTTCGGTTCCGGCGAAGCGCAGGGGTGTATCGCTGTACTGACTGAAGGTCCGCGACTGATCGATAATGTACACTACCGCTGGTAGATAAGAATAATCCTATCTTCGCAACACAAGACTATTCATCCATGAGTACCCGACTGCCTGCAGACATTAGCTTCACTCCTATCGACGCCGTTGGTATAGAGGAGAAAATTGCACGTATGACGAAGCGTTCCATCAAAAACGAATCGAAACTACACGCGCTGAAACTTGCCATCAGTATGATGGACCTCACAACGCTGGAAGCAAAAGACACGCCCGGTAAGGTACAACAACTCTGTGCCAAGGCCATTCGTCCCCATGATGCCATGCCCGACCTTCCCTCCGTGGCAGCAGTGTGTGTGTACCCGAATCTGGTACGTGTCGCAAAGGAAGCACTTGGAAACAGTGGCGTAAAGGTAGCGGCCGTAGCAACCGCATTTCCAAGTGGCATGAGTACGCGGAAAGTAAAAATTGAAGAGACCAGGTACGCTGTCAATGAAGGTGCGGATGAAATAGATATGGTCATTTCCCGCGGACATTTTCTAGCCGGAGAGTTCAATTATGTTTTTGATGAAATTGCCGCCGTAAAGGAAACCTGTGGTAAAGCGCACCTCAAGGTAATTCTGGAAACCGGCGAACTCAGCACCCTCGATAATGTACGTCTGGCCTCTGACATCGCGATGTATGCCGGAGCAGATTTCATCAAGACCTCCACCGGGAAAGTTCAACCGGCCGCGACATTACCTGTTACATTAGTGATGTTTGAGGCTATCCGCGATTTTTATTTCAGGGAGGGAAAGATGATCGGAATGAAGCCCGCAGGCGGCATCAGTACGGCGAAACTCGCCATTCAGTATCTTGTTGTGCTTCGTGAAACACTGGGAGAAGCCTGGATGAATCCGGATTATTTCCGATTCGGCGCATCATCGCTGGCGAATGATGTACTGATGCAGATTGTGAAACTGCAAACCGGAGTATATCAAAGCGGGGATTATTTTTCGAAGGATTGAGTACAAATTATAAATAGGTTCCTTCTGTATTACAAGTCAATTTTTACTAGATCTGCCATATAACAGTAGTCGTAAAAACCACAATTCTATGGCGATAGTTAATACTTCGTTTGATTCTTAGAGAGGAAATAGATAACTTGTTATACCTTTGCCCGTATGTCTTCGGAATCTGATCACGTACAGAAGATTGCTGACGACCATTGTCCGGTCTTGTATATTACATATGATGGCTTGTCGGATCCTTTGGGTAGTAGTCAGATCCTTCCGTATTTGCTTTCAATAGCCAACCATACCGGACCAATTCATATACTCAGCTTTGAAAAAAAATCGAGATTCCTTCTCGTGAAAGAACGTATCGCCAATGAACTTAACATGGCAAATATATCCTGGCATCCGGTTTTTTTTTCTGAGAACAAAGGAAAACTTGGGCCTCTTTTAAAAGCGTATGATTTTTTTCGGATGTATATGCTTGCAACCTGGTTGAGCTGGCGTTATAAGATAAAAATTGTTCATGCACGCAGCCATCTGGCTGCATTGGCCGGCCTGTTTTTAAAACGGTGGATGGGAGTTCAGCTATTATTTGATTGTCGTGGCTTATGGGTTGATGAACGTGTCGATAAAGGTGGCTGGGATTTAAATAATCCATGGCATCGTAAACTATTTAAACGTTTTAAAAGAAAGGAGCGCATTTTATTTTCAAAGGCAGATGAAATCATTGTTTTAACTCATAAAGCGGTAGAAGAGGTATTACGTCTGGGTGCAAGATCTGCTTCATCAATTATGGTGATTCCATGTTGTGCTGATTATAAACATTTTCAGATTCAAAATGCGGAGAAGGAAGTGAAAACCCGTTTAGAACTATCGATACCGACGAATGCAATAGTTGTAGGATATTTGGGCTCTGTCGGTGGAATGTATATGTTCGAAGAGTATCTTCAATTATTCCAATTAATGGATGAGGAAGGAATAGAAGTGGTTGCATGTGTTGTTACTCCGGATATTGAAACGGCAACTGCAATTTTACATGCTAAAATTCCTTCTGCACTTTGGCAAAGGGTGTTTATATTTAGCGCCGGCAGAGATGAAGTGCCCCACTTCCTTGCTGCAATGGATCTGCTGGTCAGTTTTATTCGTCCCGGTTACGCACGTGTGGCTACTTCACCAACAAAAAATGCGGAAGCGTTGGCTTCGGGTATTCGTCTTATCTGTAATCCCGGCATTGGGGATGTTGAGGAATATATCAATACTTTATCTGCAGGTTGGGTGGTAGATCCTGCTAATCCGGTGGTACTGCGGAACCTGGTAAAGGAACTGAAATCAACGAACTTGATTAAATCAGAAGGGCTGCGTGAAAGAAGCAGGAAAATCTTCGGACTGGAAGTAGCCGAACATGCTTACAAAATAGTATATCAACGTATGAAGCAGAAATTCCACTAGTGGTTTTACATCTGACCTCCGTTAATCTTGCATCACGTTCTTCAAAATAGATAAATAAACATCACGATTTGCCCGAATAGAATAATACTGCTCGACCCTGTTTCTTGCATTGCGACCGATATCCGATCTTAGTGCCGGATCCTGTATCAGTTGCACTATTGCTGTATACCACTCCTCATGGGTCTTCACCAGAAACCCGGACACCCGGTGCTCCATTACCCGGTAATTGGCTCCAATAGCACTTGCCACAGTTGGAATCCCCAATGCCATGTACTGCAAGGCTTTTAATCCACTTTTTCCGTGCACCCATTGCTCATCCGGCAATGGATATAAGCCAATATCTATTTGTTGTAAATCCTCCACTTCCGTTTCCCTTCTCCAGGGAATTGCTTTAACATCTACTCCCGGTAACTTAAAATCCGGATCACCGATCACCAATATTTTTATATCAAATTCCGATTGAACTTTCTTTAATACTTCCGTCAGTAAATGCAGGTACTGAGAAGTGCTGTGACTGCCGCTCCAGCCAATCGTGAGCGTCTTTCCGTTTTGATAAGTATTATCCGGCAGGTACGTATCGGTATTGATCGTTGAGGAAATATCAGTCGTATGTTGTGTGAACTGACGCGCGTATTGGTCCAGAAATGGAGTACAGGTTATAACATGCCTCGCCCGCTTCATGAGAAACGCCATCTTCTTTCTTCCCTTGATCCATGTAGCGATGGGATTTGCTTTACTCTTCGCTTTTAAAAACACCAGATCATCAATATCATAAATAAAACGAGGTTGAAACTTACTATATAACCATTCGAAGACAGGTGGTCCAAAAGGGGTGACATACAAAAAAATATAAATTGCGTCATAGTCTCTGAGCCTGAAGAGATCACGGGTCCGTTGTATATATCCCCGTAAAGTATAAATGATCTTCAAGGCGGTATTTCCCCTGGTGTAGAGGATATCCTGAAATGCGTTACAAATAAACGGAGACACTTCGACTTCAATTCCGTTTTCTCTGAAATAATCGAAGTACTGTTCATATTTTAATCGCTGACCCGGTACAATTCCTTCCGGATGTGGCGAGATCACCAAAACCTTCATACGCAATCTCCTGCTTGTGGTCAAAAATAATAATTTTCCTGACTGTCTGTCCGATATTCCCGATGAGCTCTAAATTGCAGGGTCATGTGCACACACGAAATACTCTCATCGCAGATTTGTTTTTAATCTGTACAAATCCTTTATCCTCGAGCGGAAATGATAAATTAATGAGCCGTGAAGTTCCTTCGCTGATGTAAATTGAACCCGTTTCTGCCACAGACTCCATACGCGCAGCGATGTTCACCGTGTCGCCCCAAATGTCGAATGCAAATTTTTTAGTACCTACTGTCCCTGCAACCACCGGACCACTGTGAATACCCATCCGCGCTTCGAAATAGATTTTCCCTTCCGATCGCCGTTGTTCTTTTCTGGTAAGGAGATATTGTTGCATATCGATGGCCGCCTTTAACAAGTCGATAGCATGGTGTGGATTGGCAGCCGGCAAGCCACTGACACACATATACCCGTCACCAATCGTTTTTATTTTTTCGATCGGGTAATTCGAAATAATGGCATCAAAAGCGCTGTAGCATTCATGAATCTCATTTACGAGGTCTTCCGGTTCCATTTTTTCGGAGATACCCGTAAAATTGCTGAAATCAGTAAAGAGAACACTCACATTTTCATATCGCCGGGCTTTCGTGGTACCGGTCCGTTTTAGTTCTTCAGCAGTTTCCCCGGGCAGGATATTTAAAAGCAGTTGATCCGACTTCTTCTTTT
>JBIIHN010000084.1:0-6576 GCA_044235745.1 Bacteroidia bacterium | reverse complement strand
TGGTGACATCTGCTGAGCATAACTTCATCAGGTCATCGATATCATCTCCTGCCTCGAATAAAAGCCGCCTTACTGCCGAATCAGTTACTTCACTTTTTGCCAGCACAATAGGTCGTAAATGCAGTAGTACCAACTTTGAAACATATTTCATTTTTTCGTTTAGCGGCAACTTTAGCTCTTTAAAAATGCCCGGTACCATTCTGGCTCCTTTGTCTTCGTGACCATGGAACGTCCAGCCCTGCCCGGGTTCAAATCTCTTGGTAGCAGGTTTTGCAATATCATGTAATAATGCTGCCCATCTCAGCCAAAGGTTATCTGATAGCTTACATACGTTATCCAGGACTTCAAGCGTGTGAAAAAAATTGTCCTTATGCGCCAATCCATTTCGTGATTCAACTCCTTCAAGTTGGCTTAATAGTGGAAATATCAGCGGCAATAAACCGGTCTCTCTTAATAGTTTGAATCCTATGGAAGGAACTGGTGCTAACAATATTTTATTTAGTTCTTCTGTAATCCGCTCCTTGCTGATAATCCCTATCCTTTCTTTTTGGGTTGAGATGGCATGCAAAGAATTGGGTTCAATCGTAAAGCCTAGTTGCGTAGCGAAGCGAATCGCTCTCATCATTCTTAACGGATCATCAGAATAGGTAATAGCCGGGTCGAGTGGTGTTCGGATAATTCCTGCATGTAAGTCTCTGATCCCCTGAAAAGGATCAATCAGTTCTCCAAAGTTTTCCGGGTTTAAACTGATAGCCAGCGCATTGATGGTGAAATCCCGACGGTTTTGGTCATCTTCCAGTGTGCCGGTACTCACCAGCGGTTTTCGGGAATTCGACGAGTAAGATTCCTTTCGTGCGCCAACAAATTCAATATCAAGATCCTGATAACGGAACATGGCGGTTCCGAAGTTTTTGAAGACGGTCACCTGTCCTTTCTGTCCCAGATCTTCAGCTGATTTTTGAGCGAGCGCTATTCCATCTCCCAATACCGTGATATCCAGATCTTTACATGGACGATTCAGTAGTAAATCCCGGACATAACCTCCAATGAGATAGGCTTTCAGACCAGATTCGCTGACCGAATTTGCCAGTTGATAGAAAACCGGTTGCTGCTGGCAAGCATTCTGGAATTGAGGTAATGAAGTCATTTGCAGTGCAAAGGTACATTCCCTGTTGAATTTCTTTCGGGTACAAAGTCGTTTACTGTTATTGATATATGACGAAAATCAACTTCTCTATGAGAACGATCATTGGTTTAAGGATAAAATTGCCTCACTTTCGTGACGTAATAAAACCAAACAAGCTATGGAAAAGAAATATGTTTATGACCTTCACGCAGAGCATCGTGAGTGGCTCAACAAAATCGCATTTTACAAAGATGAGATTAAGATTATGAGAAATCGTCTGTCGGAGGTTGCCTCAAAATATACAGATCATGACATTCAGGCAATGGTGGAACATTTTCAAAATCAATTAATCGTTCAGGATGAGCAGGCGGATATCACCAGACATAATGTGAAAGAATATGAAAATGTGATCGAAGATCACCTGAAGAAAAATGCAGTGGCGGCTGATCATCTCAAATGGGAAGATCATACACATATGCGTGATAAGGTTGAAACATTTGAGCGGATATTTAACGATTTGAGGAAGGAACTGATCACGTTCACCTCCCGTTGGATGTAAAAATCTTTCTGAAATTTTATAGGGCCCGGATGTAAGTTCGGGCCTTTCAGTTTTCATTTTTTCTATCTTAGTAAAAAATATAAAAATGGCATTGGGATTCGAAAAAGTCGCTGCTGATGGAAACGCATTTATTGCTGAAATCGCAGTTGCTCTGGAAACAACAGATCAGGAAAAGGCGGGGCGAATTTTAAGAAGTGTATTAAGAGCCTTAAGAAACCGATTAACCGTTGAAGAGTCGTTCGAATTTATTGACCAGCTTCCACTGGCTGTCAAAGCAGTTTATGTTGACGGTTGGAAAGTAAAACTGAACCCTTCTAAATTGAAGCATATAGAAGATTTTCGTAAAGAAGTTTATAATGAAGATGAGCTTTCAGCAGCGAATGATTTCGATCATGATGGAGCAGTTAATGAAGCAGTAAAGGCCGTTTTCCAGGTTTTATCGAAGTACATAGATGCTGCTCAAATTGACAATGTTATGGATGCTATTCCTGCTGCTTTAAGAGCCAGTCTTGAAGGTGAAGATAACTGAAACACTATTTTATTCCCTATGCCGTTAAACCAATCAGTGGGGTTTTTATCTGATCGGTATGGTGAATGAACACTGTAAGCACCTTTGGAATCGCGCAGGTTTTGGAATGCCTTTATCCCGGCAAGAGAACTGGCGGGTAAAGGAACTTTCTTCCTATTTCTTCAGTGACTCCCTTTCGTATCAACCCTTGTCAACAAGATATGATGAAGTATTAAATCTTAAAGATTCCGGGCAGATGTCCACGATGGACAAAACGGAACTACAGAAAATACGAACAGATTATGTCCGAAGTTTAAACTTCAGCTGGTACATGCGCATGGCATCCGGCAAGGGTGTCTTAAGAGAAAAGATGACACTTTTCTGGACAAATCACTTTAGTTGCCGGTCTAATAATCCATTGTTTGTACATCAATTGCATGAAACTATTCGAAAGCATGCATTGGGAAGTTTCAGGGAGTTGTTGCTCGGCGTTTCCCGCTCACCTGCGATGCTTCAGTTTCTCAATAATCAGCAGAACCGTAAAACTAAACCCAATGAGAATTTTGCAAGGGAGGTGATGGAGCTGTTTACACTCGGTCGTGGGCATTATTCTGAACAAGATGTGCGCGAAGCAGCCCGCGCATTTACAGGATGGAGTTTTAATCAATCCGGTGAATTCGAATTCAGAGAGCGGGTTCACGATGCCGGTGTGAAAACTGTCCTTGGCCGTACCGGTCATTTTAAGGGTGAAGATGTATTACGGATTCTTCTGGAGCAAAAACAAACCGCCCGATGGCTGGTGTCGAAATTCTGGAAAAATTTTGTTTCAACAGAACCGGATGCCCAAAAGGTCAATGAGCTTGCGGATATATTTTATGATAGCGATTATTCAATACAACATCTGGTTTCGGCAGTCTTCGAATCAGAGTGGTTCTATGATAAAAAGTATAGAGGGCAACTGATAAAATCACCTGTAGAACTTTTAGTTCCTTTAATTCGGGATTTTAATATTAGGTTCGAGAATCATAATGTATTGCTGGGCTTTCAAAAATTATTGGGACAGGTACTGTTTAGCCCACCGAATGTTGCCGGTTGGCCAGGCGGCAGAAACTGGATTGACAGCAGTTCGCTTGCAATACGATTGCGATTACCGCAAATAATGCTAAAGAATGAAGTCCCAGACTTTGAAACTAAGCCGGATGCGGATGCGAATAATCCATTTCGTGAAGGTAACTCCTTTGGGAACTTTAAGACGATCGCTGAATGGTCAGACTGTTTGCGTTTGTTTGAAACTGAAGATGACCGGCAATTGATCATCGAAGTTAGCGATCGATTACTGCCTGTCCGTATTCGTGAAACAATAATTCAGTTGGGTATTAAAAATATAAAAGGACATACAAAGGATGAAAAGATAAGGTCTGTCGTTTTATTCCTGACTAATTTACCGGAGTATCAGATGTGTTGAATATGAACAGACGAACATTCATTAAAAATGTAGCACTGGCTTCCGCAGCAACATTGACTCCGGACTTTCTTCACTCTGCTGCTCCATATTTGTCACCCGAGGGCGCACGTGGGAAGGTACTGGTAGTTATTCAGCTTGCCGGAGGTAATGATGGATTAAATACCCTTGTGCCATTCAGGAATGATGAGTATTATCTTCAGCGGCCCAATCTTTCGCTCTCAAAATCTGAGATTATACCTTTAAGCGATGATTATGCACTCAACATCCGGCTTTCTGCTCTGCGTAATTTATATGATGAGGGTTTTATGAGTGTTTATCAGAATGTTGGTTATCCTAATCCAGACCGCTCACATTTCAGGTCATTGGATATTTGGAATACAGCCAGTAATTCGGACGAATATTTTCAATCCGGCTGGCTGGGTAGATATATTGATCATACCTGTGTTGGTTGCACGAAGCCACATATGGCGATTGAACTGGATGATGCATTGAGTCTTGCATTGAAAGGGGAGAGGGTGCAGGGCCTTGCCGTTTCGCGCCCTGACCGGATGGGGAAAGCCATGAGTGGTGAATTGATGAGTGATTTGATGAAAGCAGGACCAGCGGATGCCGATGAGTTATCTTACCTGTACAAAACTCTAAGTGATGCAGGAAGATCTGTCGAATACCTTGTTTCACAAGCAAAAAAGGGGAAGGTGCAGACTGTTTTTCCATCGACCAATTTTGGAAACGACCTGAAGATGATTGCTACCTTGGTTAACAGCGGATGTGAAACTAGCGTATATTATGTTTCGTTATCGGGTTTTGATACGCATAATAATCAAAAGAACAGGCAGGCAAAATTATTACTGGAGTATGCTGATGGTCTGGCCGCGTTTTACAAGGAATTGAAGACATCCGGTCATTGGAAAGACACACTTGTTTTAACTTTTTCTGAGTTCGGCAGAAGAGTACAGCAAAATGCCAGTCAAGGTACGGATCATGGAAAAGCCAATTGTCTTTTTCTTGCGGGAGGAGGATTAAAGAATCCTGGTTTATTCAATACTGAAATAGATCTTACTAATCTTGATGAGGGAGATTTGCCATATAAGACTGATTTCAGGGAAATATATTCATCTGTCCTGTCACAATGGCTTCATGCAGATGCTGAGAAAATTTTACAAAGGCCATTCAAAGAAATTATACTTTAATAAAAGACCATTTTCGGTATTAAGCGGAGAGTTAAAGCACTGTCGTCAATCCGGGTTTACAGTTTATTTTTTGTACATTAGCAAAAACTTCTAGAGATATGGATATAACTTCGATGAATTGGGCAGGAATATTTGGTACTGCTTGTCTGGCAATTGTCTTCCTTCAATCCGGCCTTGACAAGTTGTTCAATTATAAACGCGAGTTGGGTTGGATTCAGCAAAAATTTACGCGAAGTGCCTTGTATCCTTATATAAGTACTCTTTTCCTTCTATTGACAGTGTTTGAATTGCTCAGTGGTGTTTTGAGTGGTATGGGAGTAATCCTTCTGGTGGCAGGAGGTGCAACGGAAATAGCGAAGTGGGGAGCCTGGCTTTCGGTGTTGACCTTGTTGATGTTGATATTTGGTCAGCGAATCACCAGAGACTATACCGGCTCAGCTTCCTTGTTGCCGTATTTTATTGCCGGTATTTTAACCTTGTTTTTACTCAATCAATAACGAATGAGCTTACGGCTAAATAACTTATCATTCTGCTGATATTCGAGTATATACATTCCCGCCTGTAATAAGGCAGAAAACATCTGCATAGTGTAACCACCGGGAACGGTAGCAAATGTTGTGGAATTGATTAGTTTTCCCTGCATATCATATAAACGGGCAATACCAGGACCTGAATCCTGAGAATAGAAAAGGATGGTTAATGGATCAGATCCGTTCCATGGATTGGGAAAAATATGGACTTGTTCATCGGTTGGTACATTTATATCTCCAAGACCGAGTAGACTATTTGCCAGTGAGAAGTCAGGAATGCCGTAGCCAAGTAAAGTGTCAGGGTTATTGAACTGATGAGCACTTCTTTTAACGGCGTCAATAATCTCCATGTTGTTTTTGGTTCCCCATGCTTGCCACAAACAAGCGACCGCTCCCGCCATTACCGGAGAAGAAAAGGAGGTGCCATTTGCCATAATAGGCAGGTTGTTACTGTAGGGGGAGTACAGCCAGGTGTTTTGTCCGCGTGCCGCTACATCCGGTTTAATACGTCCATCATACGATGGTCCATTGCTGCTGAAACCGGCATAGTTCTCTTGCGCGTTTACGGCACCTACTGCGAGCACTGAATCGCCATCAGCCGGTGCACCAATATAATTCCAGTTCGATCCGCCTTCATTTCCTGCGCTGTTGACCACCAAAATTCCTCTGGATGCCGCAAAGTCAGCAGCTATGGTAACCGGTGCGGTATTACCATTCATATCCATGTAGGTGTGATCCTGAGCAGGATCGTTGAATGTAGTATAGCCTAATGAACTATTAATAATATCAGCTCCCGCGGAATCTGCATATTCAGCGGCCATCGCCCAGTTGTATTCTTCAATGATATATTCAGTGGCAGCATCTTCAGACCGAAGCAATAAATAGCTGGCATGAGGCGCGGTACCAATGATTGAATCCGCTACGTTGGAGGCCATACAGGAAAGTACGGCTGCACCATGATAGTGATCGTCGTAAACGTCGCTTTCATTATCGACGAAATCCCAGGTTGCCGCAATCCTGTTTTGCGCAAACAGACTATCAAAACATACCATTAGATTCGCATCGAGAAAACCGGCATCCATCACCGCAATCAACATTCCTTCTCCGGTCAGTCCCATGTCATGTAGTCCATTTAAGCCAATCATATTAATTTGGTTGAAGGAATACCCGTAATTGAAGAAAGTGACAGCGGCGGATG
>JBIIHN010000085.1:0-6576 GCA_044235745.1 Bacteroidia bacterium | reverse complement strand
GGGTTGACAAAGCTGATGAACACACCGGAACTCATCCAATGGAACATCGATAAGCGTTATCTCCGCGATCTTGAGCAACAAGGAATTCGTATTCCTCCCACTCTATTTATTGACAAAGGCAATCAACAGGAACTTCATGAGGTATTCCTGACTGCGGGCTGGAAAGAAGGTATTATCAAACCTGCTGTTGGTGGTGCGGCACGACATACCTACCGGTTTAAGACGGAAACGATCCATGAAATTGCAGAGATCTATCGGCAACTGATCCGCGAAGAAGCGATGTTGGTTCAGCAGTATCAGCCTTCCATTACTGAACGGGGAGAAGTGGCCTTTATGGTGATGAACGGTCAGTTTACCCATGCCGTACTCAAACGCGCGAAGCCCGGTGATTTCAGAGTGCAGGATGATTTCGGAGGGACTTTACACGATTATTCACCAACACAGGAAGAAATTGAACTGGCAGAAGCTACCGTGAACCGCTGTCCCGAATTTCCACTCTATGCCCGCGTAGATGTCATGTGGGATTCCGAAGGTCGTCCGTGTGTATCAGAACTCGAAGTGATAGAGCCGGAGTTATGGTTCAGAAGAGCACCGGCTGCAGCAAAGGTCCTGGCCGAAGGAATATATCAACGGTTCGCGCGTTAAGGTTCTTTCACAACCACCAGCTTCACCACCGGAGCGCTCTTCGCCTTCAGCAGCGTGAGTGTATCTCCATCCAGCCGAAACTGATCAACCGACTGCAACGCAAGAAAGAACTCCTGCTCTGTACCTAGACCCGCACATGCCATTTCCGTACTGACAATATTCAACAGCCGGATGCCGGCAGGTGCATTGTATTTAACCTGCCCGCCATAGGAATTACAGGCACCACGTCCCCCGAACGAGCTATCAGAAAAAGTGATAAACATCCGCGATACCTCGGGAGCCTTCCCGTTCAGTTCCACACAAAACCATTTACGTTCTTTGATATCATCCGGCGTCTTCACTACAACATCTTCCAACGGAACATTTGTCTTTGCAGCACCGGTATCTCTGCTTTTACAGCATATGAACAATGCTAACCACAAGGAAAGAAACGTCAGGGCGAACAACCGCATAAGGGAATAAGATTAAACTGTTGAAGATGATGAGTGAAATGTTTGTGGTGTGAAACACGCCATTCCGCATGCGTCATCGGACCGAAAAAAGGATGTACCGGTGCCGCTTCCGGGTGCTCCTCAAAGTAGCGATGGAAGGTCTCGATTGACATGAGAAGATCATCCACCGCTGCATCCATATCAGGATGAGACAAGGGCGGCAATGTGATGTTACCACGCTCGAGTTGTACACCTTTTGGAAACGGATCCGGGCCGAGAATAAACTTCGCTTTATAGATCGCCGACTTCTCCGGACTCACGGTCTGTTGTGCGGTCCGCAATCCACTGGAAAAGCCAAGTACAAAGGATAAATGCTCAACCATGTGCTGCGGAGTCAGTGTACCAAACACAGGAAGCTGATCGGGCGGTAAAGCACGTAAGAGCGAGGCTACCGTATTAGGTGAATCGAGATAATTCATGGAATAAAAGTAATGAAAAAGGCAATTCTGAATTCCTGCTTATTGCTTTACTCAATTGTAACCAGGACATTCGATCCCGGCATAATGCGTACTGAGTCAAATTGCAACATGCATCCGGCGAAATTAAGTTTTAACTTTATCCTCAGTGAAGGAATGCGATAAATCCAGCTACCTTTGCAAGCATGGCTCATCAACTTCAGATACGGAATATCCATACACACTCTTTTCATGGCTGCCTTCCGGAAGAAAAAATTATCGGCGGTCGTTTTACGGTGCATATAACATTTACCGGTGATTTTTCTGCCGCTATTCAATCCGATCAGCTGGCGCATGCCGTTGATTATGTTAAAGTACATCAGGTGGTAAGGGAGGAAATGGCGATCCCCTCCGCGCTGATTGAACATGTAGCCGGCCGGATGCTGCGTCGTCTGAAATCGGTATTTCCCGATGTACAGACCGTGAAAGTAGAAGTGGTCAAGTATAATCCGCCGGTGAACGGCCAGCTCGGCGAAGCCATCTTTGTGATGGAAGAGTAAGCGTATTCATCACCTTTTTTATAACTATTTCCTGTGCATTTCTTTATGCCACTATAAAAAATAACGGGCTATCTCCTGCGTAAATTCGTAGCATGGCGAAAAAGAAAAGCAGCGTCGACCATGGCGCTTTATTGAAGAAGGTGGTGCTGGATGTTTTTCGGGAGCATCCATATAAATCCTATAACTATAAGCAGGTCATTAAAAAACTGAATCAGCTTCCGTTTGCAGATGAAGCGGAACCGCTGTTGATGCTCTTCTCCGATGATCAGCTTCGTTTGACCATGATGTCACTTTTGGAATCGATGGCTTCGGCAGAAGAGCTGGAGGAGACTGATCGCGGAAAATACAGAATCTGGCCTGTTTCTCATTTTGTAGAAGGCATCATCGATGTTACGTCTAACGGCAGCGCCTATGTGATGAATGAAGAATTCGAGGATGATATCTTCATCGACCGCAATTATACGTTAAATGCCCTGAACGGCGACAAGGTGAAGGTCAACCTGTTTGCACGTCGTCCCGGCAAACGACCGGAAGGTGAAGTGGTAGAAGTACTGGAGCGGGCACGTACAGAATTTGCCGGCACGGTGCAGGTTAGCGGGAAATTTGCCTTCCTCGCATCCGACAGTGCCCGCAGCGGTGTTGATATTTTCATTCCGCTGCAGTCGTTGAATGGCGCCACGAATGGCGATAAAGCAGTAGCGCGGATAACAGAGTGGAATGCTGACGCGAAGAATCCGATGGGTGAGATTGTGCGGGTATTGGGAAAACCCGGCGAGCACAAAGCGGAGATGGATGCTATTCTGGTAGAGTATGGATTCCCGCTGGAGTTTCCGGCCGATGTAGAAAAAGAAGCGGAAGAAATACCATATCGCATTCCGCGAAAGGAAATTTCCAAACGTCGTGACTTTCGTAAAGTGCCCACCTTTACTATCGATCCTGTTGATGCGAAGGATTTTGATGATGCTCTTTCAGTGCAGACCTTGCCATCGGGCAATCTGGAAGTCGGTATTCATATTGCTGATGTATCCTATTACATTGAACCGGATACAGCACTGGACGAAGAAGCGTTCGACCGAGCGACTTCTGTGTACCTCGTTGACCGGGTGATTCCCATGCTGCCGGAGAAACTGAGCAATATGGTTTGTTCACTGCGGCCGGGGGAAGATAAATTATGTTTCTCTGCCGTGTTCGAACTTGAGGAAAACGGTACGGTGCTGAACGAATGGTTCGGGCGTACCATCATCCATTCACAGCGCCGCTTTACTTATGAAGAAGCGCAGGAAGTAATTGAAACCGGAAAGGGTGATCTGCATGAACTCATTCTTCCACTGCATCATCTGGCTCAGTTAATGCGCAAGCGTCGCTTTGCCAACGGAGCAATTACCTTCGATCGGGTGGAAGTGAAATTCAGGCTGGATGAAAAAGCACATCCCGTAGATGTCTATCTGAAGGAAAACAAAGACAGCAATAAACTCATCGAAGAATTTATGCTGCTGGCTAACCGCCGCGTGGCGGAGTACGTGGGTAAACAGCTATCCAAACAGGAAGGAAAAGAATATCCCTTTGTGTACCGTATCCACGATTCACCCGTGCCGGATAAACTGGAAGGATTCGCGTTGTTTGCCTCGCGCTTCGGTTATAAGATCAATACTAAGTCAGAGAAGGAAACTGCGGCATCTATCAACAAGCTGATGAAAGATATCCGCGGTAAACGTGAGGAAAACGTGCTTGAACAACTGGCCATCCGCTCGATGTCGAAGGCGATTTATACGACGGATAACATCGGCCATTATGGTCTGGCGTTCGATTTCTACACGCATTTTACTTCACCCATCCGTCGCTATCCGGATGTGATGGTACATCGCTTGCTTGATCATTATCTGAAAGGCGGCAAACCGGCCATAGCAGATGAAATTGAAGATGGGTGTCGCCACAGTACCGAACGGGAGATTCGCGCTTCGGAAGCAGAACGTGCTTCGGTTAAGTTCAAGCAGGTACAATATCTGCTCGACCGGAAAGATGAAATTTTTAACGGTATGATCAGCGGTGTGACCGAATGGGGATTGTATGTTGAAATTGCCGACAGCAAGTGTGAAGGGTTGTTGCGGATACGTGATCTGAAAGACGATTTTTACAAACTCGATGAAGAACAATATTGCCTCATCGGTCATCGGTCGAAGAAAATTTACCGGCTTGGCGATAGTCTGCAGGTGAAATTGAAATCGGCGGATCTGGTGAAAAAACAAATTGATTTTATTCTGGCAGAAGATGCCGGCATGTCGTTTATGCGCAAGGAATTTCCACGACAGGGCGGTTCGTCAAAAGGAGGGTTCTCCGGTGGAGGAAAACAGCGTGGCGGAAAACAACAAAAGGGCGGATCAAAAAAGCACCGGCGGCGCTGATCACTGAATCATGATCTTTGTACTGAATGTTTCTCCATTCTCTCGTACTTCGAGTAAATAAACACCGGTAGTAAATTCGGCTCCACCGATGGTGAGGGAATAATCCACTCCGTCAAACTCGACATTACGATCCAGCAACACCCGACCATTGAGCGCCATCAACCGTAGGCGGAAACGGTGTATTCCGTACTTATCAAAAAGCAAATGCAAATTATCTTTTACCGGATTGGGGAAGACCATGATCCCCTTATTTGTACTTTGACCTCTGCGAACAGCAATCACTTTTGAATATGACTGTTCACCGTTGAAATCTACCTGTCGCAACCGGTAGTAATTGATCGTCTCCGGCAATGGATCCGCATCGGTGAAAGAATAACGGTGCAATAGGGTGCTATTACCATTGCCTTTGACAAATCCAAGACTAATAAACGTGCGTGTATCGGTTGATCGTTCAACGAAAAAGCCGTCATTGTTTAACTCTGAAAGAGTAGTCCACTCCAGCAAGTTACCTTCCGTTACCGCCCTACCATTAAAGGTACTCAGCGTAACAGGTAATGGTGTATTGTTTGGACCTGTAATTTCAAAATCATCGATGGACACCCCTGCTGTGTTCACTGTGAAATCGGAAGCAAACACAAAACGGAAGGCCACATTTGCATTACCCGCCAGGAAAGTGAGATCACGTGAAGCCAGTGTATAGTTGCTTTGTGTTGCATTGAAGAAGGGCTCTCCGGCAGGAAAGGCTGTGCCTCCAGCTCCATTGGCGAAATCACACCACGCACCACCGGTGCCTCCCAGTAATGTCCATGAATCCCCTTTATTGGTAGAATACTCCACCCTGAACCCATCATACCCGATCTCCAAAAGATTCTTACGATAGAATAGCAGCGTATAGGTTCCGGCAGCCGCGAAATTATAATTTGGGGTATACAGGTAGCAATACGCGTTGTCGTTATAATTGCCTGTCAGGTTTGTCACCCAGGCTGCAGTGCCACTACGTGTTCCGTTCTTTCCGGCCACAGCACTGTTTCCGCGTTGCCAGCGTGTTGCGCCATCAGCGGATGCGGCAAAGTCGCCGGTATTTGTTTCGAAATTTCCGCCTGCTGCCGGTGTATAGGGCGTACCACGGTTAGGCAGTACCGTTATATAGGCAGTTTTCGTGGCAGTCAATGCTCCACCACCGCCATTGATACTCAGTGTAACAGTATATGTACCGGGAAGCACATACGAATGAACCGGGTTCTTAACAGTCGCGGTGTTGCCATCGCCAAAGTTCCACGACCAGGAGGTGGCTTTCACCGATCCATCTGTAAATGTTACAGGTTTACCGGTATAAACGATGGTTCTGTTAGCGATGAAGTCAGCGCGGGGAGGTGCAAAATAATCGGTTGAATATACCCCACGGCCATGGGTAGCCGCAATAATCATCCTGTCAGAAGTACGCATCTGCAGCATATCGGTCCGTACATTGGCAAGGCCATTATTCGATGGTCCCCATACAGTAGAACCCGCATTCAGCAGATCAGTGCTCCACACTCCTACTTCGGTAGCCAATAACGCCTGCGAGCTGTCTGCAGGATTAAATAAGGCCCAGCGGATGGGCATATCCGGCAGATTTCCCTCTACATTCGTCCAGGTAGTTCCGCCATTTTTTGTTTCCCATATACTGGTCACTCCATAATTGCTGTAGGTGACGAGAAGATGATTATCATCATCTCTCTCCACTTCAATGCAGGAAACTGAGGCAGACCCCGGCATTCCGGCACCGGCATTAATATGTGTGGCTACCGGTGTTGCCGCATTGGCGTTATCCACCCGCACGATTCTTCCGTTATTTAATCCGAAGAAAACCCTGTTGGCCGTTACAGGAGCAACGCTGACGGCCGTCACCCGTCCGCTGTTAAAAGCAGTAATGGGAATATTATCCCATGTAGTACTCACCTGTGCATTCAGTAAACGGGTATAATTGCCTGCAGTATAGGAAGCATAAAAAGCATTCCCGTTATCGTCGTAATCACTCGGATTGATGAATGAACCATTGTTATTATTACGAATGGAAGCAAAGGAACCTCCGCCATTGGTA
>JBIIHN010000083.1:0-6607 GCA_044235745.1 Bacteroidia bacterium | reverse complement strand
ATGATAAAATCAAAATCCTTTTCAACTCCTTCCAACACCTGCTTCATCATATGCTCCCGGTTGGGCATCTGAATCATTTCAATTTCAGCACCAACAAGATCGATGTGGGAGGGGAGCAGATATAAATGCGGTGTTTTGGTTTCAAGAATAATATCCTTCGGAGAAACTTCGTTGATAATACACTCATAAACCGAAGTTTTAACCGTACGGGGATCAAAGCCTACTCCGGAGGTCGCATTCGCCTGCGGGTCTGCGTCAACCAATAAGGTTTTATATTCCAGAACTGCCAGACTTGCTGCCAGATTTATGGCCGTGGTAGTTTTTCCTACACCTCCTTTCTGGTTAGCTATTGCGATGATTTTGGCCATATATCTATACTTTAAATAATATTAATTAACTAATTGGTTCAGCGTGTAATAGTTTCTCCGATTTTCATGAGGGTAAGCTCTTTTCCGGCAACAGCAAACTTCCCGAATGCTTCATCGTGGTCAATTTTAATATAACCGAATGTATCATAATGCATCCCGATGATGTGGTCACATCTGATAAAATCTGAGGCTATTACGGCATTGTCGATACCCATAGTGAAGTTATTACCTAACGGCAGAAATGCAAGGTCTATTTTCTTGTAATCACCGATAAGCTTCATGTCCATCGTTAACGCAGTGTCGCCTGCGTAGTAAATATTTGCTTCCTCTGTTTCTAACAAGAAACCCATTGGATTTCCACCATACGTACCATCCGGAAGACTGGAACTATGAACTGCCGTTACGCATTTTACTTTCCCGAAATCAAAAAACCAATGTCCGCCAATATTCATTGGGTGTGTGTTTGTTAACCCTTGATTATTAAGCCACTGGACAATTTCCCAGTTGGAAACTACAGTTGCTCCGGTTTTTTGGGCCAGAAAAACAGCATCCGCAATATGGTCCATATGTCCATGTGATATCAGCATGAAATCAGCTTGTATTGAATTGATATCAATACCGGAAGCCAGTTCGTTTGGCTGAATAAACGGATCAAATAAGACAGTTTTACCATTTATCTCAATGGCAAAACAGGAATGTCCAAAATAAGTGATTTTCATATAGTTAGAGGGTACTCCTTGCCGTGTATAAATACGAACGGCACTATCAGCAAAGATACGTGCTGACACTCTAAATTTAAAGGTAGATTTTCAATGCTATGAACAATGGGCGATTAACTTTTCAACATGGTTGTTTTACTCAGCCCAAATGGTGAAGGCTTATCTCAAAAGCAGGAAATTACCTCTTTTTTTCACACTGTCGTAGCGACCATTGTCGTAACCGGAGTATTTCAGAACATAAATGTATACACCTTCAGGTGCATCTGTTTCTTCATATGTTCCGTCCCATCCATTATCCGGATTCTGCGATTTAAATACCAATTGTCCGAAGCGATTATAGATTTCAAGATCGGCGATGAAATCAGTACAGTTCACCTCATAGTTGAAAATTTCATTCTTGGTGTCCCGATTGGGTGTAAATGCATTGGGAATATATACCAGGCAATTGCAGATATTGAAAGTAAGATTTATAGAGTCCGCTGCTATACCACATTGGTTGACTGCTGTCACATAATATTGCCCGGTTATGGCAGGTGAGAAAGTTGAATCGGCAGATCCGTCTTGCCAAAGATAGGTTGCTCCATAATTGAATGCGCTTAATACCAACGGTTGTCCGGCGCAAAGAATACTATCTTCTCCCAGAAACACGAAAGGTTTATCCTGCTGATCGATAGTAATTGTATCACTCGCAGTACATTGTGCGATAGTAACGATCACAGAATAAACACCGGGATCCTCTACAAAGATGAATGGATCCGTTGTGCCATCCTGCCAGATATATGTTGCTCCAGGATTTGTCGCATCTAAAAACAATGGGAATCCTTTGCAAAGTGTAGTATCGGATCCCAAACCAACGCTGGGTACCTCATTAAAGGTTAAGAATACATTGTCGCCCGCGGCACATGGACCATTGCTGACAGTCACTACATAATTGCCTGTTTGGGTCGCCGTGTACGTTTGTGAAGTACTGCCATCCTGCCATAAATAAGTAGCTCCCGGATTTGCGGCATCCAATATAAGGATGTCTCCTTCACAAACTGACTGAGGTGCTCCCAGATCAACCACCGGTACCAGATTGAATAGTGCATTTACAGTATCCTGGCCTGTACATCCGTTTTCGGTTACCTCAACCCAAAATGTACCGGTTGTGTCAATGCTAAGCGTCGGATTTGTACTTGCATCTGACCATAGGAATGTAGCGGTGGGAAAATTTCCCGGGTTAAGGTTAATAGTATTCCCTTCGCAGGTCTGAATGTTACTGCCCAGGTTCGGATCAGGAGTTGGAATAATCTGAATGGTATAGGTCACTGTGTCAATCAACAGTCCTTGAAATACGATTAACTGAACATCGTAATTTCCGGGACTTGAAAACACGTGGCTGGGATTGAGTTGAGTACTCGAATTCAGCAAACCGGTACCCGGATCATCAAATGACCACCGCACACTATCAGGTCCTGCGAAAATCGTAGTGAAATTAGTTGGTGTACCCGCACAGGTATCTGTATAAGCAAAATCAGCAACAATAAAGAAGTTTTGAAGGAAATTTGGTAAACCATACATCGAGGTTTTACCACCGAGAAATACAGTATTGGGATTTACTCCGCAGGCTGAACCTATAAGATTTGGAAAATCAATCACTGACAGAGAAGTTGAGAGATATTGTGCGATGTATATTTTTTGGTTTGTAGCCAGTTGAAGTGCACCCAGGAAGCCATTGATAGTACCAACAATTTGATCTGAACCGGTGATGGCAGCGGCTGATCCAAGTGTTAAATCCATCTGGTGAATTTCACCCGGATTATTCATGGTGGTTACGTACAACAAGTCGCTGTTGGGTGAGAATTCAACACCGTAAACCTGAAATGCATATGTTTTAGAAACCGGGTTTGATAATTGTCCTGTGATATTGTTGAAGTCGAAAATCTCAACCTTTCGATCGCCCCTTATAGCCAATGCAAGTTTAGAGGCATCCGGTGATGCTTTCATATAACCATGGGCGTTGCTAAAAATACCGGTATGCACACTTCCGACTGATGTAATAACTGGCGTCATATTAATTCCGGCAGCTGTCACGAGATAGGCGTAAAACTCATCTGAATTCCATCCATGTGCGATAACCCAAACATCTATTCCGTTTGCATGACGTACGGCTGTGAGTTTTTCGGTAACGCTGGTTTGCAGCTGGATGTTCTTAACACTGACATCACCTTGTCCGCCATTCAGGTTTATATCAACCTCACTATAACATAAACCTCTTGCTCCGCCATTGGTATCGACGGTAAAAATGTAATAATGACCATTGTTCGCAGGGGCAGGAACGACGATGGCTGTTTGCGTGGCAGCACCATCACCGTTTAATCCATTGCCGGAGGGCATGGGTGCGTGGTTTCTATCCCAGACAATATTTCCGTTCGTGTAAAACAGCAGAATCCCGGAAGCATCTGAAATGGCTGCTGTACCCTCGAAAGCGTTCATGGAACTATTCGTCAATACGGTTGGAGGGTTAGTTGCGAAGTTAAGGCCTGCCGTATTCCCAAAATACCAATAATTACCGGCATTGGGCTGACCATCAGCCGGAAGTGCCATGATAAACAGGGCCAGGAATATTAGAATCGGGTACCTCATTGTCTTACAAAAATGCTAAAAAAAACACCAGATGGCAAAGCGAATTAGGGTAGTAATGATCAGTTTGGGGGGAATCTGCCTTCCGGCGGGGTGGAATTCAATTCGCTTCCAGTAATTTTGAGCCAAATTAAAAAAATGAAGAAGTATTTAGTATTGTTTATGGTGGGGGCATTGACCCTGTTCGGTTTCAATGTTCTCGCTCAGCCTTTGAATTATGATACCGTTCCGGGGGATCCGCTAAAAGCCCGGATTTACACCCTTGAAAACGGGTTGAAAGTCTATTTGTCGGTTTATAAAGATGAGCCGCGTTTTCAATCCATGATTGGAATTAAAGCCGGTTCCAAGCATGACCCGAAGGAACATACAGGACTAGCTCATTATCTGGAACACATGCTTTTTAAAGGCACAGACCTCTATGGTACATTAAGCTATGCAAGCGAGAAGCCATTGCTTGATACCATTGTCAAACTATTTGATAAATACGGCATAACTACCGATAGTGTGGAAAGGAAACGAATTTATCATATTATAGATTCTGTTTCTGGGGTAGCGGCCCGTTATGCTATTCCTAATGAGTTTGATAAAATGATGGCCGGAATGGGAGTGACCGGCGTTAATGCATATACATCAACTGAACAAACTGTTTACATTAATAATGTTCCCTCTAATCAATTGGCGCAATTTTTAAAAGTGGAAGCTGAGCGCTTCAGGAATCCCGTATTTCGTTTGTTTCATACAGAACTGGAGGCGGTATATGAAGAAAAAAACCGCGGTTTGGACAATGATAACAGAAAGATGTGGGAAGCTTTATACAGCGGACTCTTTCCAAACCATCAGTATGGAACTCAAACAACCATCGGAACGATTGAACATTTGAAAAATCCTTCATTAACGGCAATCAGAGAATACTTCAATACATATTATGTCCCCAATAACATGGTCATTTCTTTGAGTGGTGATTTTGACCCCGATGTAGCGATTCAGGTGATTAATGAACAATTCGGCAAAATGAAAACCGGGGATATTCCTGCTTTTAATGTGGCGGCCGAAAAATTTATTAAAGTGCCAATTGTGAAAGAAGTATACGGACCGGATGCAGAGAGCGTAATGATTGGCTTCAGATTAAAGGGAGCATCTTCCGAAGAAGCGGATGTGTTAACAATGGTAGATCTCATTCTTAGTAATGGTCAGGCAGGATTACTTGATCTTAACCTGAATAAAAAGCAAAAAGTACTTAGTGCTTCTTCATCGGCCGATATCATGAAGGATTATTCGGTGCATGTGCTTTCCGGAAGGCCGAGGGAGGGACAAAATCTGGATGAAGTGAAAAAGCTGATTCTTGATCAGTTAATGGAGATAAAAATGGGGAATTTTCCCGATTGGCTTCTTAGCGCGATTATCACCAACCTGCGATTGGATCAGCAAAAAGAATATGAGAATAATATGCGAAGAGCATCTGCAATGTTGAACCCTGAGCTTGACGGAGTGCGTTATGCGGATGCGGTAGGCAGAATAGATCGTTTGGCAAGAATAAACAAACAGCAGATTATTGATTTTGTCCGTGCCTGGTATGGGGATAATTATGTTGTAGTTTATAAAAGAACCGGAGTAGATGAAGATGTTGTTAAAGTGGTTAAACCGGCCATCACGCCGGTTGTATTAAACAAAGAACAACAAAGCGATTTTGTAAAATCTGTTCTCTCAGCGGATGTCAATGATATAAATCCGGAATTTGTCGAATATAAAAATGTCATTAAAAATACCAGGCTGAAAGGAGTTGTTCCCGTTTACATGGTTAGAAATACAGAAAACGATCTTTTCGATCTTAAATTCACGGTACAGACAGGCTTTACTCATGATAAACGACTCTCCGTTTTGGCAGGATATATGAATTATCTGGGTACCGATAAATATTCCCCTGAGTCATTGCAAGAGGAATTTTATAAAATCGGATGTTCATTTTCAGCAGCGGTGACAGAAGATGAATTTATCGTTTCAGTAAATGGATTGGCTGCACATTTTGGCGAGGCCGTACGATTACTTGAATTGTTTTTTGCAAATGCTAAACCCAATGAGTCTGCGTTGAAAAATATGATAATAGATATTGAAAAGCGCAGAGCGAATGCGAAACTAAACAAGGGTGAGTTACTAAGCAGATTAACCAGCTATGCAAAATTCGGTTCTGTGTCACCCGCCACCTGGGTATTATCCAAAGAGGAGTTGAGCCTTCTGAAAGGATCGGAGTTGACAAAATTGTTGGCGCAGTTATTTATGTACAACCATTATATCGATTATTATGGACCCGCTGATAGCATTGAGGTTTCAAATACGTTGTTGAAATATCATAAAATCTATCGAAGTCTCAAAGAGAGCAGGCCGGCAGTTAAATTTGAGGAGTTGGCGACAGATGATGGGCAAGTTTATTTTCTGCCTTATGAGATGAAACAAGCAGAGGTGAACTTTATTTCGAAAGGTGGTAAGTATGATGAGAAGCTTCAGCCTCTGGTCAATCTTTATAGTCGTTACTTTGGAGGAGGGATGTCTTCTCCGGTGTTTCAGACCTTACGTGAAAGTAAGGCGCTTGCCTATTCTGTGAGTTCGAGGTACGTCTCTCCGGCTCGCCTGGATCGATCATATTATAATACAGCTTACATCGGAACACAATCCGATAAACTTAAAGAAGCGATGGAAGGGATGATGGAACTGCTTCAGCAAATGCCGGTATCAGCTGTTACATTTAATCAGGCAAAAGAGGGCGCTCTGTCAGGTATTGCAGCCGACAGAATTACAAAGACTGAAATTCTTCAAAGCTTCCATGCGGCAAGTAAACTGGGGCATGATTATGATTTCCGCTCGGTTCTTTACAATGAAATGAAGAAATTGTCAGTCGATGAT
>JBIIHN010000082.1:0-6615 GCA_044235745.1 Bacteroidia bacterium | reverse complement strand
TCCGCAACTGGACTCCATCCTCAATTTAAAAGATGATACTACCCGGGTGATCAACTTCTGGGCTACCTGGTGCAAACCCTGTGTGGCGGAATTGCCGGTATTTTTTGAAGTTGAAAATAGTTCAGTTAATCAGCCGGTTAAGTTTGTTTATATAAGCCTCGACTTTAAGCGGGACCTGACAGTTGCCTTGCGGAAGTTTATCCAAACCCGCCATCTCCGCAAGACCATTTTACTCCTCGACGAACCGGATTACAATGCCTGGATCGATACCGTTGACCCTTTCTGGCAAGGTTCCATTCCGGCGACGCTGGTCGTGAACGGACACCAAAAAATCCGCCGCTTTCACGAAGGCGAACTGGATGCTGCCGGACTGAAAAAGCTAATCGGGCTATAACCGGACTCATCCCGGATTTCGTAAATCATTCCTGCCGGCAGGTCGCTTTTGCGGGAAACCTTATCTTTGAAAAAAAACATCAAACCATGAAAAAAATACTCCTCCTCATTCCTTTCCTGTTCCTGCTTTCGTCGTTCCGCAGCGGCGAAGTAACCACGGGTTACAAGGTCGGTGATGTGGCCGCGGATTTTAATCTGAAGAACATCGACGGATCCATGAAATCCCTCGCCGGATATAAAGACGCGAAAGGGTTTATCGTAGTCTTCACCTGCAACCATTGTCCGTTTTCCATCGCGTACGAAGACCGGATCATCGGCATCCATAACCGGTTTTCATCGATGGGCTATCCGGTAATAGCCATCAACCCCAATGATGTCGCCACCGTACCGGACGATAGCTACGAAAAGATGATTGAACGCGCCAAAGAGAAAAAGTTTCCCTTCGATTACCTGCATGACGAAACACAGGAAGTAGCCAAACGCTTCGGAGCAGCCCGCACACCCCATGTGTATGTGTTAAAGAAAACCGACAAAGGACTCGTGGTAAAATATATCGGTGCCATTGATGACAATACCGATGATCCTTCCGCGGTAAAAAAGCAGTATCTGTATGATGCCATGGGAGCAATCCTGGCGGATAAAGAACCCGAAACCAGCTTCACCAAAGCGATCGGTTGTACGATCAAGTGGAAAAAATAAGATTGGATTAAGTCTGTTATTCCAGTATGTAAAAACCGGAATCACCGGCAGTTTTATCATAAGAAAGGCCTTAACAAAACTCTTTTAGACAAGAGTTTGGTTAAGGCTTTTCAAATTATCAGGTGGTTATTTTAAATGAATGGCCGGCATTTTTTCATGAATGAAATCGGTAATGGCCATATTAACGATATTGTTCAGACTCGTTTTCTCTTTCTTGGAAAGAATCGCTAAACAATAATGATTCTCCGGACTTGTCCGTATGTTAAATGTGCCACTCATCGGCTTATTCGGCTCTAAACCTTCCGCTTTGCAAACGTTTAAATATTCATCAATCGATTGCTCGAAGTCTTTTTTTAATGCTTCGATCGTTGCACCTGAGAAGAGGATGGAATCGTTGATGTACAACACAACGCCATGAAATACATTTTCATTCGTATCATACTCAATACTTCCTACATATTCTTTGTACGACAGCACTCCGCTTATTGCAACCTTGGTTTCTGCAGAAAGAGCGTTTTTACTGCCGCGTAAATTTTTTTTCACTTTTTTCATTGGTCATTTGATTAAATAACACTGATGCTGAAGTTATATTATTGAGAGTTGCATGACAATTTCCTGTCAGGCTATTTTGTTGTTCTTTCGGAGCTCAGCGATGATTTGTTTGATTGTTATCTTTTTCATCGGATCGTCACCATGTGGTTTATGGAAGAAGATCTTGTAATTATTTCCATCTATGTAAAGAACTCTGGATCCGGAGGTGGGTCCTTTATTCGATTCTTTGAAACCTAGCAGATTTAAAAATTTTTTCAATTCCGAATATTTTAAATCAGAAGGAATAGACAGAACTCTGTTCTTTAACTTTTCTTTTGTACTCATGCTGTTTCATTAAATTCTTGAGTTTGAAAAACGATAGTACAAATGTAACTAAAAAATAGTTGCATTCCTAATATTTTAAATTAAAAGATTGATTTATAGGTTTTTAGTTTGACTTACGTCTTCTTTTTTTTAAAAATAATCAACATGTCGAACATGAATTCGCAAGGATGTAAATCACTATGTTAGTTTTTAATAATACTGTTTTTAAAAATACCAATTGACATATAAGGGTTTAGACAACAAAAGTCTGCCCCCTTCTGCTTTTACCTTCGTTCTTCTGAAATTTGCGGGCTTATTTTAGTGTACTCCATGTCGAAACAGCGCCCTGATATCTCCCAACTCGATCCGCGAAAGTTTATCATCATCAAGGGCGCGGCCGTCCATAATCTGAAGAAGATGGATGTGGCGATTCCCCGGAATCATTTTGTGGTGATCACCGGACTCAGCGGCTCTGGAAAATCTTCGCTGGCATTCGATACCTTGTATGCGGAGGGACAACGCCGTTATGTGGAGAGCCTGAGTGCCTATGCACGTCAGTTCATCGGTCGGATGGATAAACCTGAAGTGGACTATATCCACGGCATCGCGCCGGCAGTGGCCATCCAGCAGAAGGTGAACTCGCGCAACCCGCGATCTACCGTGGGAACCAATACCGAGATCTACGATTACATGAAGCTGCTGTTCGCGCGAATCGGGAAGACCTATTCGCCCGAATCCGGTCAGCAGGTGAAAAAACATACCGTTTCCGATGTGGTGGATTTCATCACCGGTTATGCCGAAGGACGCTTTCTGATCACAGCGCCGATGCTGATTCCTCCCGGCCGCGAACTCTCCGAACACCTCAATATCCTCCTGCAAAAAGGCTTTACCCGGCTGATGGTAGAAGGGGAGATGCGGGAGATCGAAGAGGAGATCGAAGCGATAAAGGCGAAGTCGGCGAAACCGGCACGGAAAACCGCCGCGAAAGGAGAGAAGAAACCGGCTGCGAAGAAGGCCGCCAAAACCACGAAGAAGAAATCCGCGGAACCGGCCCCCGCACCCTCGCCCGAACTGCTTCCCGGCTATCATCTGCTCATCGACCGTATCGGCATCTCCGGCACGGTGGACGAAGAACTCGAAGCCCGTTTGTCCGACTCCGTGCAGACCGCCTTCAACGAAGGTGCCGGCACCTGTCAGGTATTTAAGATGGACGGCGATCACCTCGAAGAGTTCATGTTCTCCAACCGCTTTGAACTCGACGGCATCACCTTCGAGGAACCTTCTGTACATCTCTTCAGCTTTAACAATCCCTACGGCGCCTGCAAACGCTGCGAAGGCTTCGGCTCGGTGATCGGCATTGACGAAGACCTCGTGATCCCCGACAAGAGTCTGAGCGTGTACGATGATTGTATCGTTTGCTGGAGAGGCGAGAAGATGAGTGCGTGGAAAGATAAGCTGGTGATGAATGCCTACAAGTGCGATTTTCCGGTCCACAAACCTTATTACGACCTCACACCCACGCAGAGAGAAACCCTCTGGAAGGGCAATAAATTCTTTAAAGGCCTCAACGATTTCTTCAAACACCTCGAAGAGCAGACCTACAAGATTCAATACCGCGTGATGTTATCACGCTACAGAGGCAAAACACTTTGTCCCGAATGTAAGGGCACACGTTTACGGATGGATGCCAATTACGTGAAGATATCCGGCATGTCGATTTCCGAGCTGGTGCTGATGCCGGTAAAGGAGAGTCTGGAATTTTTCCGCAACCTCCAACTCAACGACCACGACGCACGCATCGCGAAGCGTCTCCTCTCTGAAATCACCAGCCGTTTGCAGTTCCTCGACGATGTAGGTCTGGGTTATCTCACCCTCAACCGCCTCTCCAACACCCTCAGTGGAGGAGAATCGCAGCGTATCAATCTCGCCACATCCCTCGGCAGTACGCTCGTTGGTTCCATGTACATCCTCGACGAGCCCAGCATCGGTCTCCACTCCCGCGACACCCAACGCCTCATCAAGGTGCTGAAGTCGCTGCAGGAAGTAGGCAATACGCTCATTGTAGTGGAGCACGACGAAGAGATCATGCGCGCGGCCGATCAGCTCATCGACATTGGTCCTCTCGCGGGCAGCAACGGCGGCGAGCTCGTCTTCCAGGGACCCGAATCAGAACTGCGTAAAACGAAAGAAAGTCTCACGGCGAAATACCTCACCGGACGCGAAACCATTCCCGTACCCGACCAACGCCGCCGCTGGAAGAAATACATCGAGATCAAGGGCGCCCGCGAAAACAACCTGAAGAACGTACACGCGAAATTTCCGATGGGGGTGCTGACGGTCGTTACGGGAGTTAGCGGATCCGGAAAAACATCGCTTGTCAAAAAGATACTCTACCCGGCCATCAAGAAAATTCTGGGTGGTTACGGAGAAGCCACCGGCAACTTCGACCGTCTCGACGGCAGTTACGGCGACCTCACCGGCGCGGAGATGGTGGACCAGAACCCGATCGGCAAATCATCGCGATCTAATCCGATCACCTACATCAAAGCCTACGACGAGATCCGCACCCTCTATTCCGATCTGCCCATCGCCCGCAGCAGAGGATTGAAGCCCGCGCATTTTTCGTTCAACGTAGAGGGCGGACGATGTGAGGTCTGCCAGGGTGAAGGCATGATCACCGTAGAGATGCAGTTCATGGCCGACATTCACCTCCGCTGTGAGCACTGCAAAGGCAAGCGGTTCAAGGAAGAAGTCCTCGCCGTAGAATACCGCAACAAAAACATTTTCGACATCCTCGACATGACCGTTGACGAAGCCCTTGCGTTTTTTGCAGAGGGAACGGGACCGAGTAAATATGACACGTTGCACACCAAGATCTGCAACAAGATCCAGCCGCTGGCCGATGTAGGGCTGGGTTATATCCGTCTCGGACAAAGCAGCAGCACCCTGAGTGGAGGAGAAGCGCAGCGCATCAAGCTCGCCAGTTACCTCGGCAAGGGCAACCACGCCACCAACACGCTCTTCGTCTTCGACGAGCCCACCACCGGACTCCATTTCCACGACATCAAAAAGCTGCTCACCGCTTTCGAAGCGCTCGTAAAAAACGGCAACACCCTCATCGTCATCGAGCACAACATGGACGTCATCAAATGCGCCGACTGGATCATCGACATCGGACCCGAAGGCGGCAACGAAGGCGGCCATATCGTATTCCAGGGCCTGCCGGAAGACCTGGTGAAGGAGAAGAAGTCCATCACCGGAAAATTTCTAAAACAGAAGATTTAATTTGCAAATTGGTAAATTGGCAAGTTGGCAAATGGGTTGTCGGCTTCCGGACTTGTTGTGAACTTGGCGAATCTTTGAATTTGAGTTTCCAATCTGCACGCGTCGGACCTGGCGACCTCCCACATTCCGAAACAATGCCAGTACAGCCATTCACCAATTCACCAATCTGCCAATTTACCATCCGCCTAATCCGTCCGCCGGAGGCGGATACCATCCCGCCATTTCTTCACAATGACGGGATACCAATTCACCAATTTACCAATTTACCAATTTGCCAATTTCCCTCTGTAAGGCCGATATTCCTCCGGTATCTCTGTCTCCTCCAGCAAATGCTTCACCAACATAATCGCATGCCAGGGACCCATCATCACACCTTTTGAGCCCAGCCCGTTGAAGAAATAGTACTTCTCATTGGAGAAATGTGTGCCGATAATCGGTTTCCGGTCGGTGGTGGATGGACGTACAGCCGCCAGTTGTTGCGTGATAGAGTAGGGGCGTGAGATGAGTTTTTGTATGGATGATTCCAGCTTTTCTCTCCCATCAACTGTGCATTGTCCGTCTCTTCGGGTGTAATCGTACGTGGCGCCGCAGATGTATCCGTTGCCACCGGTGGGAATGATCTTGATAGATCCGTGTACGACAAAATCTTTCGGTAAGCCCTCAACGTTAATGTTCATCAGCTCCCCGGTGCAGGGGTTGAAGGGCAAGTCCGTGCCGTAATCGGATTTGTAAAGCCCCATCCCCGTGCAGTCAATGATGGCTTTCGCGGAGTACTCTTTCCATTGAATGCCGGTTTCAGTTTTTTCTGTATCATAAAAATCGAGAGTGCCGTTGAGATAGCTGCTTTTCACTTTGAGGTATTGCCGTATCGCGTCTAAAAACCGTTTGGTGTCCAGCCATCCTCCGCCTACAACCCATCGTCCTCCATAAGGCGCGTTGATGCCTTCCGGTATGGCGTTCGGCGGACATTCGTCTTTGATATACTTGTCCATCCCTTCGTCGGCACTCCGTCCGGCCCAGTCGTTGCGGTGCTGAATGTCGTTGAAGATTTCCAGCACAGGGTAGTCTTCGAAAAATCTGCCGGCGAGTTTGTCTTCAATGTCAGTATACGTGGTGCGTGCGTAGGGGATCAGCGTATCTGCCATCCAGGATTTGGCGATCCTGCGTCCCGTCACCGGATGTATCATTCCTCCGGAAATGCGGGAGCTTGTATTTACTTCTTCGGGGTCGATCACCAGCACACGCTGACTACGTTGCAGTAGAAACCAGGCGAGCAGACTTCCCGCTATTCCTTGTCCGGCGATGATGTAGTCGATGTTCTTCACTCCACAAAAATACGTGCTATGCCGGATAAAAACAGAAAGAGCGTGTGATCATGCTCAC
>JBIIHN010000081.1:0-6630 GCA_044235745.1 Bacteroidia bacterium | reverse complement strand
GGCAGATATGGACAAGTCGGGAATACCGGTGGCAGGATAGCTTCATTGTAGTTATTGGAGAGCACAAAGTATCCCCAGCAAACCGGCACATTATAATACGTTAACACTGAAGGGTTCGCAAATGAATCTTTCGCAACACTTTCATGATGTTCAACCCATGATCCGCTGATACTGAAGTTTAAAATATCCATGTCGCCATCATTATCAATATCCGATAGGGCTGGCGCATTCACCCGGGATGCATAGATGTTCGTGGGAACGCCGATACCGTACGATGATAAAATCGAGTTACTGACTTGCGTAAACTGAACACCGGTAACCGGATTATAGTCATTTCTGAACACTGCAATTCCCGCGTTATAATACGAGAATAAATCCATGTCACCATCAAAGTCGTAATCAAATGTTCTTATCCATCCTTCGAGGCCATCAGGAAAATTATTCCGATACTCTGGAGCGTATTTATATGCATTTGCTCCCGGCAAGCCGGTATTGATAAAAGGATTAATTCTGAAACTCGGTGACTCAAACTGAATCAGATCCAATCGACTGTCCCCATCGAGATCAATGGTTGCAAATACACCCGTATTCATTCCACCTGCCCAAGCGTTGTTTAGCCGCTGGCTGCCATGAAAAACGGCAATACTGGAATCTCGCCAAAGATTCACCGTTTGCGATGAGCAAATATTACGGCCGATAAGCAGTATTATTATTGCAAGGAAAATCTTATTCCTCATTGAATGATTAGTTTTTGGACGGAAATATTTTTTCCATCAGTAAGCGAGATAATGTATACACCAGACGTGAGTCCGCTGGTTTGAAGTTGCATGTCCGGAGTAAGATTTTCAGACTTAACCATTCTTCCATCTGCCTGCATCAGGTTAACACGATATTGTATGCCTGATTGAGCCTGGCGAACCCGAATAGTTATCAGATCTCTTGCTGGATTTGGGAATACTGAAAAGCCGGCTTGCAGTGCATTATCCGTCAAGCCGCTGCTCAGGCGCTGCGTATAAAGGCGCATCCCTCCTGCCAGGCAACCGGTAAGCAGATCAAACTTAGTATCGCCATCAATATCGGCCATAGCAATCGTTACACGTTTTAACTCAGAAATATCCTGATACATCGTATCCGCTAAAGTGAACTGTCCACCCAGATTACCATCAATATTGGTATAATGAAATACCTGCCCACGTTCTGACCCCACCAATAATTCGTATCCATTGCCGGCATCAAATAAAACAGGTGAACTATACCCTGCAATCCCTCCTGTTGGCATAACATTTACTCCCCCAAAATTTGAAGTAATTAAGGTATATGCCGGAGCGGTGGCCGAACCTGTATTTTCAAAATAATTCAATACACCCGCACGTTCACCTACCAGGAGATCGTTTTTCCCGTCTCTGTTTACATCCACAATTTGAGGCATGCTGTTATTGCCGATATCTATTCCCTGATATGCAGGAGATGCAAATGTGAACGAAGGAGTATTTCCAGCCCCGGCCGTATTCAAATATTGAATCAGCGTTCCATCTGAATTGCCAAACAACAAATCCTCATCACCATCTCCATCCAAATCACCAAATGCAGGGTACAAGGCGTATTGTGTAATACCGGATAGACTTAACCAATCATCCGTCACCAGCTCGAAGGAGGGCTGGTTAGCTGATCCATTATTCCTGAAATACGCAATGCGAGAATATGCCAACAATGGATTAGGATTAAAATAAAGATCATTGCCCACCAGAATATCTTTCAATCCATCGTTGTTTACATCGAAGAAGCAAACATTGGAGGCAGTACCGGCATCAATTGATTGCTCTGTAATAAAGCGATTAGTAACAAAATCAAACACATTAGAACAATTATCCGTTGTATTCTTGTAAAATAACATATTTGAATAATCTTCACCTACAGTAGCGAAGGGAGAGACAAGCAAGTCTTTTTTTCCGTCATTATCCAAATCCATGTAATATGCAGCAGGAAGATTCTGCAGGTTGACCGGAACATCATAAACAGGGAATAGCGAGTCCTGAGAAGTGATGTAAGCTGAATCAGGGTTGCCTCCATTTTCAAGGTAAAGCATATTCTGACCAAGCAGATCACCATTCAACACATCCATATCGCCGTCACAACCTTGATCCAGCGGTGTAAGAACAGAGCCGGAATGTCGTGTATCTTCAGCAAACACATTCTGATCATCATCTGCTAATCCTGCCCGACAATTCTGATTCAGGATACCAATATTTGTTAATCCGCTCAGCTTGAAATACCCCCAGCAATAAGGTTCCAGACTAAACCTGAAGGCACCACAAATCCCCAGTGAATCCATGGCATAATTCCGATGATACTCGAGATAATTACTGGAATTAGCGAAAGTGATGATATCCAAATCTCCATCGTTATCCACATCTTCCAATGCAGGCATATTTACCTGTGTAACGAATATTGGATTTTGCAAGGAACCATACCATGAAATCAGTTGTGTGCTTACCTGCGTAAACTGCAGGCCGGTACCTACTGAGAAATCATTCCTCCAAACACCCATGGCAGAATTGGTATAAGTGAAAAGATCAAGATCGCCATCACAATCATAATCTACCGACCGCACCCAATCATGTAATGGCGGAAGCAAATCACTGTATTCAGGCGCGTAGTCATATGCATCTGTACCGGTAGAACCATTATTAATAAATGTCGTAATCCTGTTTCCGGCTCTGTCAAACAAGAAAAGATCCATGAGGTTATCTCCATTGAACTCTATTTCGACAGGAATAACACTATTGAAACCGCCGGTCCATGGAGCTTTTAAAGTATCACCCGCAATAACAACCCTGGGTAAATGGTCAGGGATAAGGAAGGGGGTCTGAGCCATAGCCGGCATGGCCATCAAAAGCCAAACGGCCATACTTTTAAGAAGTTTCATAAACGGGTTGTCGCAATGTTGTTCATCACCAAAGATAGGCCTAATAACCGCTTAAATGCTTGTTAAATACACTGATTTTTACACGGAAACGACAGAATATGAGCAAGCAATAGATTGATTGACTTTTCCATTTTACTTGATTCACTCGATTTTATACTGTAGGCATAAAAACAGATTCTACCGTAAACCTCTGTAAAACAAAAGAATAATAAAGTCTAAAGAAGACTTGACCAGGATTCCGCCCACTCATTTTTTGACTTGCACACAGTTAAAGTAATTATCTTCGGCCTCCTTAACAGAATAACACTTATGCCATCGTTTGACATTGTAAATGAGCTAGACCTGCAGAAACTGGACAATGCCATTAATGTTGCGATCAAGGAAATTGCATCCCGGTATGATTTTCATGGCTCGAAAACCGAGTTGACGCTGGATAAAAAAACGCTGGTGATCACCTTTGTCACAGAGAATGATATGCGAATCAATGCGATACAGGACATATTAATTTCGCGGATGATGAAACAGGGACTGGATGCACGCGGTTTGGATTTTGGAAAGGAACACTATGCCAGCGGCAATATGATTCGAAAAGAAGTCGCTGTACGTAAGGGAATTGATAAAGAAGCCGCGAAAAAAATTGTGAAATTCATAAAGGATACCGGTCTAAAGGTACAAGCCTCCATAATGGATGATCAATTGCGAATAACCGGTAAAAAAATAGATGATTTACAGGATGTTATTGCTAAAGTCAAAGGATTTGATGTTGGACTACCACTTCAATTTACAAACTTCAGAAATTGACAATATCATCTATACTATTGATTAATAGCTGTTTATTAAAATGGATAAATTTGCACGAATGTCAACCAACGGTAACATTTAATCCTCTAGGCAACAATTTATTAACCTGACCCCATTTTCAGGTTCAACGGGATTCTTTATTATTGTCGCCCCTTAAAAAACGAACAAATCACTTAAATCTATAACAAAAACAATCGAGCACTATGAGTCAGCAAAAATCAGGCTCCGGCCTTCAAGGCATGTTGGCAGCGATCGTCATTCCGGCCGCTTACCTGCTGTGTCTTGCCATCTACAAATTCGTTCTTGGCAATCCGGCGAACTTTCAGGACAACAATCCGGAACTTAATCCTTTACCTGGTAATTACCTTGGAATCGTCTACAAAGGAGGTTTTGTAGTACCTATTCTTATGGCGTTGCTGGTGATAGTTGTTACCTTCGTTATTGAACGTTTCATTTCTGTTAGCAAGAGTAAGGGAAGCGGCAGTATTGACAGCTTCGTCATGAAAATGCGTACTGCACTTTCCAAAGGCGATGTTGACGGTGCAAAGAAAGAATGTGACAAGCAAAAAGGTTCTATCGCTGCTGTTGTACATGCCGGATTAACGGCTTACCAGCAAATGGAGAAGGATAAAGACCTGGATAAAGAGCACAAGATCGCTGCGATTCAGAAAGAAATTGAAGAAGCAACTACTCTTGAACTTCCGATGTTATCTAAAAATCTGATCATCATCTCCACGATTGCATCTATTGCCACACTGATGGGGCTGTTTGGAACGGTAATCGGTATGATTCGTGCGTTCGCGGCACTTGCTCAGGCCGGTGCACCGGACGCTGTGGCACTGGCAACCGGTATCTCTGAGGCCTTGATTAATACGGGTCTGGGAATCGGAACTTCAGCCATCGCGATTATCTTCTACAACTATTTCACCAATAAAATTGATGCGATTACTTATGGAATTGATGAGGCCGGATATTCTATTGTCCAGACCTTCACAACCCGTAACTAATTCAATCAGTCTATTATAACGTAAAAAATACAGACGTATGCCAAAAGTGAAGATGCCGAAAAACAGTCCATCGCTGGATATGACCCCGATGGTGGACCTGGCCTTCCTCCTGGTTACGTTCTTCATGTTAACCACTCAGTTCCGACCTGACGAACCGGTCATCATTGATTCCCCTTCGTCTATATCCGAGAAAATACTTCCGGAAAAAGTAATGGTCGTGAGTATCGACAAAGGCAACCGCGTATTCTTTAACCTGGAAGGAAAAGAATTACGTCGCAGTATGCTTGAGCAGATGGGTGCAAAGTACAACGTGAAGTTCGATGAAAACGATTACAAACGATTTTCCGTTATGACCACCTTTGGCATGACGGTTCAGCAGCTTAAAGAATACATTCCGCTGAGTGAAGAAGAGCGGAAAAAATTCATGAAGCAGAGCGCAGGAGTTCCTTATGACTCCCTGAACAACCAACTTGGCGATTGGATTCGCTTTGGTCGTTTAGCAGATGCAACCATCAATGGTACAGCTGATAAGGAAAAACAAATGCGCTTCGCTATCAAGGGTGACGGTAAGGCCAACTATACTGCCATCAAGCGTGTAATCGAGATATTCCAGGAAATGAAGGTAAACAGATTCAATCTAATTACCGCTTTAGAAGATAATCCTAACCAATAACCAACCCGAAAAATGGCACAAATACAAGGTAACGAACAGGACTCGGGGAAAGGCGGGAAACATGGTAAGGTAAGAGCGAAAAAGCAAAGTACCCATATCGACATGACGCCGATGGTGGATCTGGCTTTCCTCTTGCTGACCTTCTTCATGCTGACGACCACGTTCGGGAAACCGAAAACGATGGAAATCAACATGCCGGTAAAACCAGAGAATGAAGACCAGCAAACACTGGTGAATAATGCGATAACGATTTTATTGACAGGTGACGATAAGATCTATTGGTATTTCGGAGAGTTAAAACCTGAAACAACACTTACACCCACCAATTATTCTCCGGAGGGTCTCAGGAAGTTGTTGCTTGAGAAAAACCAATATGCATTCGATAAAATCAAGCAATTGCGTGAGCAAGCTGTAAAGAACAACATGGCGGATTCTACCCTTAAACGACTCGAAGTTGAAACCAAAGGAGAGAAAAAAGCACTGATGGTTCTTGTAAAAGCAGACGACAAAGCGATCTATAAAAACGTTGTAGACGTACTGGACGAGTTAAATATCACCATGGTAGGTAAATATGCCATTGTAGATATGGGCCAGCAGGAATATGACCTCATGACCGCCATGAAATAACCTTGAAAAAAACAACACATGGCAGAAGTAAAACAACTCATATATATCGTTGATGACGAACCCTTGCAGGCCGAGATTCTGAAGGATCATCTTGTCAAGGTTCATAAGTGCGAAATCAAGATTTTCGGCACCGGTGAAGAGGCCCTCGCCATCATAGACAAGGATAAACCTTCTATCGTTTTCCTTGATTACAATCTCGATTCGCAGGTACGCAATGCAATGAACGGTGTTGATATCCTGAAGGAAATCAAACGTCGTTTACCGAAGACCGAATGCGTAATGCTCTCCGGTCAAAATAAAATTGAAGTAGCGAATCAGGCCATAGAAGCAGGTGCATTCGAGTACATTAAGAAGGGCGATGATGCACTGATGAAAGCGGAGAAAACGGTATTCAACCTCAACAACCTGTTACTGCATCCGGGATGGGACGATCCTACATCACCGGAACGTGCAGAAATGGTTTTCCAAAACCGTAACAAAGCCTATGGCGCGTATGTAATCCGTACCGGATACAATCGTACTACAGCCAGGGCATTGTTAGCCTCATTACTTGGATTCGCCTTCTTCATCAGCTTACCGGTAATCATTAATCTGAT
>JBIIHN010000080.1:0-6684 GCA_044235745.1 Bacteroidia bacterium | reverse complement strand
CGTTGTTCATGGATATATCAGGCCGCGTTATCCTGCAAATACGCTTGCTGAACGAAAGCAGCAAGCAGGTTTCCCTGGTGGGTCTGCCAACGGGAATGTACATAGTACGCATGACTGGAGAAAATAAAGTACCCGCTACCATTCACCTGGTAAAAGAATAGAGCATTTTGCCTAATCAAGAAAAGGCTGTCTAATAGGCGGCCTTTTCTGTGTAATTACCTTTGCACTACTTTTGAAGCATGAGCAGTTTTCAAACCTTAGAAATCAACAACACATCTTTCCTTATCTGCGATAATGGTACCGGTGATCCGGTGCTTTTCGTACATGGTGCCTGCGGATCCGTTACCCACGGCGAAGCGCTGGCCAGCCGGTTAGCAGGTCGTTATCGTTTCATTTCCTACAGCCAGCGTTTTCATCTCCCCAATCCGCCACAAGCCGACGGCGCTTACAATGCCGATACGCATGCTGCCGATCTCATAGCGCTGGTAGAAACCCTCGGTATACAGGGATGCAAAGTTATTGGTCATAGCTATGGCTGTTCGGTGATACTAACGGTAGCGGCTATGCGAAATGAAATCTTCGGAAGCTTATATCTCGCCGAACCCGGACTCGCCTTCCTGCTCAATAACAACGACAGCTATCAGAAAATCAGAGAAGAACGGGCGGATACTTTTCGTCGTATAAAAACCTGTTTTGAAGAAGGAAAATCTGCTGATGCGGTTTCAACTTTAATGCGTTATGCGAACGGAGCGAGGGGATTTATCGCGTTTCCCGAGAAAATCCGCTGGGATATGCTTGCGAATGCCTCTTCGTTATACCGTTTAGTGTACGAATCCGCCATGTCAACCCTTCAGGCGGAAGATTTAAAAACGATCACCATACCGGTGAAGGTTTTACTGGGACAACATTGCACACCGGTTTACAAAGCGGTCACCGAAGAAATCAAAAAACACATTCCACACGCAGAAGTCAAAACCATTCCCGACTGTGCACATGATCTCGTGTATGTACGTCCGCGGGAAGTCGCCATGGCCATCGGCTGATTCGGGATGTAAGTTTCACGTGTGTTTATACTCCTTTTCTTCTATAGAGTCTCCCTTATCGGGCATAGATAAAAAGCTGCTGCACTTCTTATTATCCGCATGGATGATCATTGTTTCAATTCATTTAACTTCCATACCGGAAGCTGCGTCCATCCAACCGGAAGTATATCCGAATCCAACCACCGGTCATCTTCGCCTACTAAACAATGGAATAGCTACGCAATACATATTTTCGGATATACATGTCCGTTATATCAAAACTATAGGATCAGAAAAGAGAATAAATATCAGCGACCTCGCCCCGGGCATGTACTTTCTGCTATCCGCAGGGATCAACTCGGCACAGGTGATTCGCGTTATTAAAGAATAGGATTTCACTCTGAAAATCCATACGAAACCAAATAAAGCTATTCAATAGCTGCAATGGCGTCCTTTTTATCCTCTATTAAACGAAAAGAGGCAGGAATCAAAATTTTTTTATCATTTTTTTTACGCACCCGGATTTTGTTGAAAAATGCAGGTGAATGTGAAAAAATACCCCTTGTTGCTAACACTATCTTTATATTGATTTGTACCCGGCTCAGCTGCTCCTCGCCTTTGTTGAGAAAGCACTGGTTTTCAAAATCATCTGATCTTACCGGATACTTAAAAGCAGCGTAATCGCGTTGTAGGGACAATTGTCGCTCCAATCGAAGCCTGAAAAAGTATCCGAGCCGGGGACAGAACACTAAACCTAACCAAGTTTAACCTTACACAACGCTGTAGTATGTTCGTAATCAAAAGAGATGGCAAGAAAGAGTCGGTGAAATTCGACAAGATCACCGCCCGGATACAGAAACTTTGCTACGGCCTTTCGCCAGAGCATGTTCAGCCGATCCTTGTTGCCCAAAAGGTAATTGAAGGTGTTTACGATGGTGTAACCACCACGGAGCTGGACAATCTCGCTGCGGAAACAGCCGCATCTCTCACCACGCGACATCCTGATTTTGCCTTACTTGCATCCAGGATAGCGATATCGAACCTGCATAAGAATACGAAGAAGTCGTTTTCCGAGACGATGAAGGATCTTTATGAGTATATTGATCCGAAGACCGGAAAGAAGGCTCCGCTTATCTCCGATGAGGTGATGGCGGTTATTAATACCCATGCCGACCTTCTGGATTCTACTATTATCTATGACCGCGACTTCGGTTATGATTATTTTGGGTTTAAAACGCTCGAGAAGTCCTATCTGCTGAAGCTTAACGGAAAAGTAGTGGAACGCCCTCAGCACATGCTGATGCGTGTTTCGGTAGGAATTCACCAGAATAATATCGATGCTGCCATTGAGACGTACAATCTCATGAGCGAGCGCTGGTTTACTCATGCAACACCTACCCTCTTCAACTCAGGAACACCCAAACCTCAGTTAAGCTCCTGTTTCTTGTTGCAGATGCAGAGCGACAGCATTGAAGGTATCTACAATACGCTGAAGCAAACCGCGCAAATCTCCCAGAGTGCAGGCGGGATCGGTCTGAGCATCCATCATATCCGTGCAACCGGCTCCTATATCCGGGGCACCAATGGAACATCCAACGGGATTGTTCCGATGCTTCGTGTATTCAACGATACAGCCCGTTACGTTGATCAGGGTGGTGGTAAGCGCAAAGGATCTTTTGCTGTTTATCTGGAGCCCTGGCACGCGGATGTATTTGAATTCCTTGAACTAAAAAAGAACCACGGAAAAGAAGAGCTTCGTGCGCGTGACTTGTTTTACGCGATGTGGGTACCGGATCTGTTCATGAAGCGGGTGAAAGAAGAAGGTGAATGGAGTCTGTTCTGCCCGAATGAAGCACCGGGATTAGCTGATTGTTATGGCATGCAGTTCGAATTGCTGTACACCAAATACGAAGAAGAAGGACGTGCACGCCGTACTATTCCGGCCCGTGAGTTATGGACGGCTATTCTGGAATCCCAAATCGAAACCGGCACTCCATACATGTTGTACAAGGATGCCGCGAACGAAAAGAGCAACCAGAAGAATCTGGGAACAATCAAGAGCTCCAATCTTTGTACAGAAATTATCGAATATACTGCACCGGATGAAGTAGCGGTTTGCAACCTTGCTTCGATTGCCCTGCCTCGCTTCGTTATAAACGGACAATTTGATCACCAGAAACTGTTTGAGATCACTTACGTCGCTACGAAGAACCTCAACCGGATCATTGATGTAAATTATTATCCGATTGAAGAGGCGAAGAACAGCAATATGCGTCATCGTCCGATCGGATTGGGCGTACAAGGATTGGCTGATACCTTTATCCTCATGCGTTATCCGTTCGAGAGCGAAGAAGCACGCCGCCTGAACCGTGAAATCTTCGAGACGATTTATTACGCAGCCATGACTGCATCAAAAGATCTGGCAAAAATTGAAGGGCCGTATTCTACCTTCGCAGGATCACCGGTATCACAGGGAGTATTCCAGTTTGATATGTGGGGAGTGAAGCCAACTGATCGCTGGGAATGGGACGTCTTGCGTGAAGAAGTAAAAAAGCATGGTGTACGCAACTCCTTGCTGCTCGCTCCTATGCCTACCGCATCCACTTCACAGATTTTAGGCAACAACGAATGTTTCGAACCCTACACTACCAATATCTATAGCCGTCGTGTACTGAGTGGAGAATTCATCGTCGTGAATAAACACCTGCTGATGGATTTGGTTCGTTTGGGTCTCTGGAACAACGACATGAAGAACAAGATCATAGCAGCGAACGGTTCTGTTCAGAACATCCCTGAAGTTCCTGCTGAGATCAAAGAACTCTATAAAACAGTTTGGGAAATCAAACAACGTACGATCATCGATATGGCCGCTGAACGTGGAGCTTACATTTGCCAGAGTCAGTCGCTGAATCTCTTCATCGCCGAACCTAACTTTGCCAAGCTCACCTCTATGCATTTCTATGCATGGGAGAAAGGCCTCAAGACCGGAATGTACTACCTGCGGACCAAGCCTGCCGCAACAGCCATCAAATTCACGGTCGACAAACAATATGAAATGACTCCCCATACAGTAGCAGAACCGGTGATGGCCACTACCGCTACTTCGGTTTCTTCTGTTACTTCTACACAAGCACCTGCTGCGAATGATTTCACTGACGAACCCAGTGTATCTGATCAGCTCAGTTGCTCGCTCGACAATCCGGATGGATGTCTGATGTGCGGAAGTTGAGAAATAAATCTAAACAGAAAAGCCGGGCAATAATGTCCGGCTTTTTTCATTTATACATTGACAAACGTCATAGCTGAGCATTAGACTTTATATACTTATACATCTACCTTTACATGAAAACAGCCGTCATGAAACGCCTCATCCTCTCTTTGCTTTTAATATTTTTTTTCCTGTCCGTTAAATCGCAGCAATTATTCTATTTAAATGATATTCCCGCAAACCCAAACTTCGGTGTTGCATTACAGGATAGTCATCTCTTCGTTATCAAGAATTTTGGCGTCAGTGCCTTTAACATATCCCAACCCGTATCTCCGGTCTTCATTTCCTCCGTAACTCCTCAATACTGGCCATTGACACTCTATGCTGACGGAGATTATCTGTACTGTGGCGGAGGCATGGTTGGACAATTGGCCGTACTGGATATCAGTCAGCCGGCAACAATGACCATTGTCCATCAGGATCCGGGCGTTACCGGTACCGTTTATCAATTTGCAAAATCCGCACAGCACCTGTATTTCACATCCAATCAGGACACGCTGTTTACTGCAGATATATCAAATGCCGCGACGCCTGTTATCACCTCACGGATTTCTCTAAATCAAACCTTCACGGAAGGAGCTGCAACAGCCGGAAACCGATTGTTCCTGGGTTCAACCGGCGGTATACTGGTTTACGATCTGACTAATCCGGCGCAACCTGTCTATCAAAGCTCATATCCCGGTAATTTCAGAAAATTATCGTACAATCAACAGGATCAACAATTATATACCTTAAACGCGAATGGTGACATTGCGGTTTACAATGCCACTAATCTGAATGCACTTGCCTTTCAGTATTCCATACCGGCTGATGCGAGTAACTTTACCGCCGTGGGCAAGCGTCTCGCTATCTTAACTAACGGTGGTGGAGTAACGTTAATGGAAGCCGGAAGCACAAGCGCAAATATCCTGGGCACATTTAATACTCCGGCACCCGGAGGACAACAGAATGCTATCGCCATGCAGGACTCCATCATCGCCTACACCACCGTAAACAGCACCTATCTGCTTAAGTATGGCTTTGTCAATCCACAGGGAATTCCTGAAACCAGTTCGTATCAAAACGGATGGATTAGTTTCTGTTTTACGGATGAATCTCTGAAGTGGAATACACCGGAGGAGCTAAAACAGCTGATACAAAACACTCGTATTTTCGACGCAACAGGACGTGAAGTTTTTCGAAGTAACAATACCGCGTCTTACAAAATGAACACAGGTTCCCTGCCGCTGGCATACCAAATCGAATTAAAAAACGGCCATGTGATTCACGGCCGTATTACGATTGAACAATAAATAATGGTATAGAGGGTCAATCCAGGAATTTATCTACCCGATTGCTTGTTTCAAATCCGCAATCAGATCTTCGATATCTTCGATACCAACTGATAATCGTATCAAACCATCCGTCACTCCGGCCTTCTCCCGCTCTTCTTTAGGGATAGAAGCATGAGTCATAGTAGCGGGGTGATTGAGTAATGACTCCACACCACCCAATGATTCAGCAAGTGAAAACACTTTCACTTTTGATGCCATAGTAAACGTTTCTTCTGTGGTTGCATCTTTAAGTGTAAAAGAAATCATTCCGCCAAAATCTTTCATTTGCGATTTGGCAATTTCATGATTAGGATGATCTGGGAAACCGGGCCAATAAACTTTGTCGACTTTCGGATGTGCCCGCAGAAATTCTGCAATCTTTCTCCCGTTGCTGCAATGTCGCTCCATTCGGACATGAAGCGTTTTAATACCCCTCAATACGAGGAAACTATCCATCGGTCCCGGCGTGGCACCACAAGAATTATGAATGAAGGCGAGTTGATCATAATACTCTTTATTATTTGTACAAATCGCCCCCATCACCACATCGCTGTGTCCGCCAAGATATTTGGTCACTGAATGCATGACAATATCAGCTCCCAGTTGTAAAGGGTTCTGTAAATACGGTGATGCAAAGGTATTATCGACAACCAGCTTGAGATTCTTCTCCTTCGCAATTTTCGAACAGGCCTTGATGTCGATAATCTGCATGGTTGGATTGGTAGGTGTCTCGACCCATAACATCTTTGTATTGTCATTGATGTAGTTTCGGATGTTTTCCGCATCATACATATTCACAAAATGGAACCTGATGCCCATGGGTTCAAAAATCTTGGTAAACATCCGGTAGCTGCCACCATAAAGATCATTGGTAGCAATCACTTCATCGCCCGGACGCAACATTTTTATAATCGCATCGCTGGCTCCCTGGCCACTGCTAAAACAAAGACCAAAAGCTGCATTCTCCAGTGCTGCGATACACTGCTCCAATGCATTACGGGTAGGATTTTTACCTCTGGCATAGGCATATCCTTTGTGTTTTCCCGGCCATTCCTGGACATATGTGCTGGTCTGGTAAATC
>JBIIHN010000079.1:0-6833 GCA_044235745.1 Bacteroidia bacterium | reverse complement strand
CAATGTCATTGTCCGATAAACCCATTGATGTTCGGGCATGTTTCTTCTCTTCATCCTTGGGGATATGTGCTTTGAAACTGCTGTTTAGCGTACATGGTATGACCACATGTTTGCCTTCGGAGTAGCCATAGCGCTCGTGCCAGTAGTCTACTAATTTTTCTGTCACCGCAATCCGAAAATCCGATTCCATAACCGCACGGGATTCCAGTGAGTGTATATTTCTTTTCCAGCTGTCCACCACCGTGACATCATATTCATGCCATTCAGCGGCGATAGCCCCACGTCCGTCAAAACATATCCGTTTTATCCCGGTATACTTGCGGGCTTTTAATGCTATGTTTGCGGCGATTACATTTCGTGCAATGACAGCAGATGGTCTGAGAACCAGACACAACATCCAGAATATAACTGCATTGATTTTCCAGAATCCTGCTTTTGGTATGGCTGGAAGTACAATAGCATCCGGAAGTTCTTTTTTTATTTTTGCCTTTGATGCTGAGAAATCGTGCAGCGAAATGAATGCGATTAGTCGTATGTTCCCGTTCAGCCTTGAATTTATAAAACGGATTACATCCGCCACCTGACTGGAGTAAACACCCGAAGGGGGTTCCGCGTATGTTAAGTAAACTAACATTCAGGCTCTGATCTAATGAATGGAGTTTTGTGGCGGGTTAGCTATCCGGCTGGCGAGCTCTGCCAAACGGAATCCGAACAAATTATAAATAGAAAGATATCGCTTTGATGTGGACGGAGTAGCATGAGGTTTGCCGTGTCTGCTGATATATTGGTTGTGTAATTTTATTGCAACATCTTTCTCATATTTGTAAAGAATCCGGATTCCATCAAACATCGCATCGAGATATGTTTGTTTCCGTTCTTCTGTATCCATCTTCCTGCTGACCAGAAAATCGTAAATATCTGCCCTGAGTTTGAGATATCGCTTCCACTTCTCTTTCGGATTGGATTTGGTAATGGAGCCGGTTTCACGGTCACGGTTTATGCAAACAACTGTTTGATCAAATTCAACATGCGCACCTGCTTTGAGCATCCTGAACATCATTTCGTATTCCTGACTGCTGGCAAGATCTTCGGCCCATCCTTTTACTTCAAGTACTTTTTCCCGGCGGAATAAGTTGGCAGTTGTGATACCCATCAGCGCTTTGATGAGCGCACACCAGGGATCTTTTTCAGGTGTATGATAAACCTTCTCTTCACCGTTGATGTATTGCCGCTTAAAATTGCTGACAACAATATCCGGGCGAACATTATTTTTATCAATTACCATCGCCTGGTGCTGAAGTTTATCAGGGAACAGAATATCGTCTGCATCTAAAAACTGTACATATTCTCCACGTGCAATTACCAGTCCTCTGTTTCGGGTGTAGGTCGCTCCACGGTTTTTTTCGTTGATATAAAGACTGATTTTATTGGGAAACTCTTCCTGTAGCCGCCGGATGATTTTAATCGTATCATCTTTCGAGCAATCATCTACACAGATAATTTCTTTCGGCGCCAACGTTTGCTGCAATACAGAACGCAGACCATCTTCAATGAAGTTGGCTACATTGTAGCAGGGAACGATGACAGAAATATCAACCATTTATGCGCGAGTATTCAGGTAGGCTTCCGCCATTTTTTTATAGTCAGTTTCTATCAACCAGTTTTTATTTCGGATGCGGTTCAGAAGCTCCTTAAGAATATAAAAGTTATGCCGGCTCAGCATTTTCGGGTGTGAAACGAAATGCAGGTGGCCGTTAGTTTCCAGAAACTCTTCGTAAACCGGTAGCTTTACCAGGCTAATCTTCTCTAGTGATGCCACTTCATGCGTCCTGGCAAAAACATTGATTCCATCAGGCGACATAGGCGCTTGACCCGTAATTTCTTCAGAAGCCTGGCCATATCCTCTGGCATAATCCTGATCATACCCCACTACATTCAGTACCTTTTTATGAGCCCGATCCAGGTAATCGCGCGTTACGCTGATTTCAATAACCGATCCGGCTATCTGAATGAATTTCCCGTTTTCTTCTTCCCGGGTTATATCATCTGTAAAGCGGTAAATAAATTTGTTTGGAGCAGCAGAGAAATCATAAATCTGTGCAGAAGAGAATTGATACATTTTTGTTACTACACTCAGGTCGTATAGAATTCCAAACTCTTCAAATACCGGCTTGAAGTCTATGAATGGCTGAATCGACCATCCGCCTGCGCGGAAGCTGTCAATTTTATAATCCGGATAGAAGGGATGAATGATATCTTTAAGTATCTGAATGGAATTCCCGAATACTTCTCTGCGTTGTTCTTTAGAAAGACTATGAAAGCGATACTTATCAACATTGGAAAGATCGAACTCACCGGTCTTTTCAAGGTAAATCGCATCCAACCAGTGAGGATGTATGTGTGGCATTACATAATGACCTTCTTCAATCAAGGCGAGAAGCTGCTCACTGATATTTTTCAAATCGTTTCTGCATTTCTCATATTTACCGGAAAGCTCTTTTAACTTGCATAGATAAGTAGTATCAACAAAGAAAACGCCCTTCACATTGAATTGACCAAGTATGGTCATTAAAGCACTGGTGGGTTGTAGAATGCAGTCCTCCGGCTGACCACTTCTCGCTCCGAGAAATAGTTCGTAATCAAAAGTGATCAGCAGATTTTTCTTTTCCATAGGTCAAAATTAGACATTTGGTGACCCCTTTCGCATGGCCACCAGTAAATATCCGTTTTTGAATGTACGTATACCCGGTGTATAAGGTTTCGTGTCAAAGAGATCTATTTTCCTTCCGTCAAAACCATGCTGGTGTTTGATGATTTTGAAGTTGTTTTTAAGCTCTCTTTCAACTTTTCTTGGTGAATATTCTATATAATAGAGGTCCGGGTATAGCGTGTCGATATATTTCAATGCATGGGGGTAATGAAGAAACAGAATACCATCAGGTTCGAGTAAATGATGAACTTTACGGAAAAATGCGCGCAGTTGGCTGGGTGGAATGAATTCGAGAACAGAAACGCTGTAAATAAGCTTAAATTTCTGTTCAAAATCAAAATTCATAAAATCTCCCCGTATTAATTGTACATCCTTGATATTTCGGTGTGCAGCATCAATCATTTGTTGATTAATATCGATACCCGTTAGCTGATATTTACCATCGAAATCTTTCAGGTAGGTGCCGGGTCCGCATCCTATATCAAGAATATGATCCCCGGATTGCAAATATCGGTTAACAACTTCGCACAAATCGAAATGTGTTTTATTGATGGCTTCCTGTACTTCCTTTCTTTTGGAAAACCCGGCCATCTCCTGCGGACTTAACTTTTCATCAAGCCGTATTCTGTGATACATGCCCAGTCTAGAGAGCACAAGCGTATCCAGACCCAGCCAGATCAATAGCTGATTGATGACAATATTGTTAGTCAGTCGTAACAGGATGTTCACGTTTTAACTTTCTTTAATCTCCTGATCGATGATATCAGGCTTCATGTTCGGATTGCGTAACCTTTGGACCCTGTCATAAATACGTAAGATTACACCGTTTAGATCAGCTTTCCAGAGATATCCTTCCTTTAGACTACCTCCAAACCCTTTTTTAAAACGAAAAACCCCCTCCAGTGCCGGGTTGTTTCTTCCTATTCGTATGCCAACCAGATCATAGTTGCGTACTCCTTTGTCACGAAGGCGCTTCATCATTTCAAAATGCAGGTATTTCATTCCTCCATAGAGTTTGCTATCTCCTGCCGATGAACCGGCATGTGTGCATAAGGCGGCATATTTGCTATAGATGATCTGAATTCCTCCAATAGGCGTATCGCCGTCATAGACTACGCCTGTCTCGGTATTTTCGTCCTGTAAACAGCGGTGCAGTGTGGTAAAGTACTCCGCAGGATCCTGATACATACCGGTGCGTTGGGCAGTACACCGATAAAGATGATAGAAATCTTCCCTCGCTGAAACCCCGAATACAACGTTGGCACCGTTTTTTATCGAATGCAATATAGCTTTTTTGTATTTTGGATCGTAACTCCCTAACAACGCTTCATCAGTTGGGTAGCGGGTGAGATCTGTGATATATGTGCCAAACCGGACTGCCTTACTTTTTTCCGGGTACGACAGCATAATTCCGAATGGATGTGGCTGAATGAACCGGTGAATCAGTTGTTCCTTTTCAGTAGATGAAATCAGCTTGTTAAAGAAAGCTGTTTGTTGTTCTGCAGTCAGTTCAATAAAGGATGAAACGGGTGCATGCAGTATCTGGCCAAACCTGATTAGTTTATTATGTGATCGATGGAATGGTAACCACGCATCTTTTTCATCATCGTGGAAAAGGAGGATCTCCCCTCCATAGAATTGATGATAGAATTTTGAGAATCCGGTGCTGAATTGTACCGGCCACCGGTCATCTTTCAGTGAGTCAGGAGGTGGAGGAAAACGTTTATCAGTATAACTGAAAATTTTCATGAATGATGTAACGTAGGTTGTACGGTTTGCAGGAGTTGTTTACACGTTTCCAGAATCCGTTCTGTGGAGTGACCATCCCAATATGGAGGTATATCACCCTTCTTGTAATTGCCTTGAATGATCTCATTGATCTTACCCTGAACGACATTAATGTCGAAAGGAACAAGCTCGTTTGTGCCAATCCAGACGGTGGATGGCCTTTCCGTATTGGGCCTCAAGGTCAGACAAGGTACGCGGCGGAACGTGGTTTCTTCCTGAATGCCTCCGCTGTCTGTAATCACAAATTTGCAGTCGGCAGTGAGTCGCTGAAATGCGAAGTAGTCCAGCGGATCAGTCAGAATGAGTCTGTGATTACTACGTACTCTTTCCGTTAAACCGAAATGTTCTATGCGTGCAAGTGTGCGCGGATGAATCGGGAAAACCAGATCGTAGTCACGGGTGATGTATTCAATAATTTCAATCAGTTTCACCAATCCTTCTTCGTGATCTACTGTGGCCGGCCGATGCATGGTCATCAGTACATATCCTTTTTCCTTGAGCTTATATTCATCCAGCACTTTACATTCCCGGATCTTGCTTTCGAAAGCCACCAATGTGTCAATCATTGTGTTTCCTACAAAATGGATCTTATCGGGATTCTTGCCTTCTTTCAATAAATTGTCAATTCCGCTTTGTTCTGTAACAAAAAAGTAATCGGTGATTTCATCGGTGAGCAAGCGGTTTATTTCTTCGGGCATGCTTCGGTCAAAGCTCCGTAGGCCGCTTTCAATATGGGCAACTTTGCAGCCTGTTTTGTGTGCAGTAAATGCAGCGGCAAAAGTTGAGTTGACATCACCCACTGCCATCACCATGGCCGGTTTAAAGTCATGAATTACTTTTTCAAGCCGAATCATAATCTCTGCCATCTGGGTGTTGGCGGAAGCGGCCGGTATATTCAGGAAGAAGTCCGGCTCCAGTTCAAACTGCTGGAAGAACACTGCTGCCATCTTATCATCATAGTGTTGCCCTGTATGTACAATACGCAGATCAAACGGGTTTCCCATCGCTTCATTTACTTTTTTAAAGCGGGTCACTTTGATAAAATTTGGCCGTGTGCCAACTACAATCAGAATACGGTTGTTCATTTTTTAATTTTTTGAAATGGATGGGCTTTACCTTGTGCGGGTATTATTCCCATTTGTACGAGATCCGTCAGTAAACGTTCGTTATATTTTGGTACACCAAGGTGATTCAGGTGGTTTTCATCGGAGAAATAAACCAGATTATGGATAAATTCGTTGTCATTCGTGTAATCCAGAAATTTAACGTCGTGTTTTTCCAGTATTGGTGTTATATCCGCTTTGAATAGATCATGATCCCGAACGGTGTATATCTTCGGAAGCGGATGTTCTGCAACGACCACCGGGATGCCTTCTTCTTTTAAATACGCTATCAGCTTGTCCAGATATCGGACTTGTCGTTCGTTCGTGCGATACCGGAATGCGACTTTTTTCTTATCTGCTTTCGAAGGATGAATGAACTGCTTCGCTACCTGGTATCCTCTGACATAACCAAGCGTATCATAATTTAGTGGAATCGTCGTTTTGTTGAAGAAACGTAAAGTGATCATGTTGATGGCCCGTATATCAGGAGTTGACAACGCAATGTCGATGGCCGTTTTGTCATCCGGTGTGTTCTGGATGATGTCTGACATGGATTCAATCATTTCATTTGAAAATACACGGTCGTAGAGGTCAATAATGACCAGTTTGCAGTTTTTCTTCGTCAAGGTGTTTTTAGCAATGTAGTATGAGCACATCATGTGCTGGTTACTGGTGCCGAGATTATACATTTCCAGGCCGTGCCCTGCGAAGACGGCAGGATCATAACCTTTGTAGGCATGTGAAGATCCAAGAACGATGACGTCCCATTCTTTTACCTTGTCAAATTGATGCAGTTTTAACCAGGTTCCGCCTCCTTCTGATAAATTTCCCTGAGTGGCTCTGTAGATAAATGGAACACCGGATGGCTTGATGAAGAAGAGTACGGCAAATAACAGCAGATAAGCAACGATGGTGATCGCGCCGAACAGCAGGCCGTTGATCAGTACCTTCTTCATCAGAACTGGAAATAGATAAAGGAAACTTCACCGAAGTATCCGATTAAAACAATGCACGCAACGATTGTTGCATATAGTCCATATCGAAGGAAGGGATGTGGCAGAACAGTTCGCCGTTTTGCAACTTTATCCATGATTGGATCAAGCGCAAGAAATGCAAATCCTAATGCAATCAGAAAGATGATGCGACCAAAATTTTTGGGGTTGTCACCAAATAAGAATATGCTTTCTTTAAATGCAGCACCGTTGATCGATATATTTCCAATGTTCTTAAGG
>JBIIHN010000078.1:0-6908 GCA_044235745.1 Bacteroidia bacterium | reverse complement strand
CTCAGATTACAAGGCTTAAACCGGAAGAAAAAAAGAAATGGGACCAACTGCATCTTGATGTTTTTAATCCTGATACAGCGTCGCTGGTCACATTGGTGAAGTTGGGTATGACAGAGAAGCAAGCCGGCTCCATGATACGGTTTAGAACGCGGTCGGGTGGCTTTTACAGTATCAGCGATCTAAAGAAAGTACATGTGTTATCTCCATCGTTGCTCGAAAGATGGATCCCGTATTTACGGTTTTCAGAACGAAAGAATCAAAATACTGCATTTAACCGATCGGGCCATGCTCTTAAGCAAACCGTAAGCCGAGTGGACATCAATCAGGCTGATACGTTGTTGTTGCAGACACTTCCACTGATTGGATCCGGAAGGGCGAAAGCGATTGTCAGTTATCGGGCCCGGCTGGGAGGGTATGTGCATATTCACCAATTGCTTGAAATAAGAGCGATACCCGACTCAGTTTTCAGAGCAATTGAAAAGCGGATTTGTTGTGATCAAGCACCCCTTCGTCAGCTTGCAATAAATCAATTGCCCGCAGATAGTATCCGTCATCCGTATCTCCCAAAACCATTGGGCAAGTTGATTGTTTCGTACAGGGAGCAGCACGGACCATTTACAAGGTTGAAAGATCTTGAAAACTTACCCTTGGTGAATGCCGAAATACTCACTAAAATTGCACCCTATTTAAACTTAAACCCTTAGATCCTCATGGACTTCCAACTCACCGAAAATCAGTCGCTCATTGCACAAACCGTACGCGATTTTGCGGATAAGCATATTCGACCCAAAATGATGGAGTGGGATGAGAGTCAGGAGTTTCCGATTGAAGTTTTTCATAAGCTGGGGGAGTTGGGTCTGATGGGTGTATTGGTACCGGAAAAATATAACGGTGCCGGGCTAAGTTATTTCGAATATGTAACGGCTATTCAGGAGCTGGCAAAAGTTTGCGGATCCATCGGTCTCTCTATGGCTGCCCACAATTCTTTATGTACCGGGCATATTATGACATTTGGCAATGATGAGCAGAAGGAAAAATATCTTCCGAAACTGGCTACCGGCGAATGGATTGGGGCCTGGGGTTTGACAGAAGCAAATACCGGATCCGACTCCATGCGCATGCAAGTGGTAGCAAAACAGGATGGAGATCACTGGATACTGAATGGTGCCAAGAACTGGATTACACATGGAATCACAGGAAATGTCGCAGTCGTCTTAGCACGTACAGGTGAGCTGCTCGACTCCAAAGGGATTACTGCGTTCGTAGTGGAACGGGGAACTCCGGGATTTAAAGCCGGAAAAAAGGAGAACAAACTAGGAATGAGGGCCTCAGAAACCGCTGAAATGATTTTCGAAGATTGCCGTATTCACAAAAGTCAGGTTCTTGGCAATGTGGGAGATGGGTTCAAGCAAGCAATGAAGGTGCTGGACGGAGGTCGTATCTCTATCGCTGCACTTTCTCTTGGAATCGCTAAAGGAGCCTTCGAAGCATCCATAAAATACTCAAAAGAGCGCCATCAGTTCGGTCAGCCTATTTCAAATTTTCAGGCTATTTCTTTCAAACTGGCAGATATGGCCACGCAGATAGAAGCTGCAGAACTGCTCACATTACAGGCCGCAGATCTGAAAAACAGATCGTTACCAATGACAAAGGAGAGTGCTTTTGCCAAATACTATGCTTCTGAAGTAGCTGTTCGTGTGTCGACCGAGGCTATTCAGATATTTGGTGGGTATGGCTATACCAAGGATTTTCCGGTGGAAAAATACTATCGCGACTCTAAACTTTGTACTATTGGAGAAGGAACCAGTGAAATTCAGAAACTGGTGATAGCCAGAAGTATACTTAAGGCCTGACACTTATTTGAATCGGGTAGGTGTTAGTTTCTTGTTAGTCGATTTTCCGGGTTTTTCGGATAGTTTTAGAAGGTATTGCTATCTTAGCCCTCTCAATCAAAATCCACATGAAAAAACTTACACTCGTATTAGCACTTTCACTTGGGATTTGCGGTCAGTTTCTGGCGCAGGTTCCCGGAGTTAAGGGCTCAAAAAGTGGCTCAAAATCATTGAGCAGCGTATTACGCAAACACAGTCTTCCAACGACTACTGCAGTCATCTTTTCTGATGATTGTGACTCGGCTAACACTCTTGTCGATCTGCTGAACCGCGGGTATGACATCTACAACCAAAGCACTGGTCCTGCAGGTGTAGCTGATCCTTTCTTTCAGGGAAATGGAGCCGTATTTGTAGCCTACAATGGACCGGACACTGGTTACATTGCTGCGAACTTTCAGGTTGTAACCGGCACGAATGACATCGACTGCTGGTTAGTATTGCCTCCGCAAAACCTTGCTGCAGGAGATTCACTGGCGTTCTTCCAGCGCGCTCCAGGTGGACAGGATCCATTTTATGCGGATAGTATGCGTGTGATGTACAATCCGACCAGCAATGCGAATCCTTCTGATCCTAACTGGGTGGAATTGGGTCGCTTTGAAGTTGATACGCTGGACTGGACTCGTCGTGCATATGCGGCTCCAACAGCAAGTGCCAATGGCCTCTTTGCTATCCGATATGCGGTTGTAGATGGAGGTCCAACCGGTGCAAACAGTAACTTCGTTGGTATTGATGCGATCGTCATCTTCAATAATGTATCTTCAGGAAACTTTGATGATTGTGCGGATGCCGTTGATATCAACAGCGGATTTGGTGGCGCAGTCGGAACTGTAAATACAATCGGACCGTATGACAATTCATCCGCTACAGTTTCTCCGACTGATCCTGCAACAGGATGGGAGTGCTTCGGCGAACCGAATGGTTCCGGTTCTGCTCCTGAGCTGAACAATACCGTTTGGTTTACCTTCACGGGTGATGGAAACAACTATTTCGTTGAGAGCAGTAACTGCGCAGGAGTAACCAATTACATTGATGATGGTGATACTCAGTTTGCTCTTTACACAGGTTCTTCCTGCAACAACCTTACTCCGATCAAGTGTAACGAAGATGGTCCTTCCGCTACCGCAACTACTTACCCTGCTGGTTTCAGCTTTGGAACAACTGCCGGTCAGACCTATTATCTGATGGTTGATGGATTCAGCTTCAATGGAGCTGTATCAACCGGTGAATTTTGCTTAAAAGTTAGCCGCATCACATCTGTTGCTTGTACTGATGTAACTGTTACACCAGGTACTGCAGTAGCAGTGGATACTACAATTTGCTTTGGTGATACAGTTAGAATTAACGTTACCGGTGCTGTTGCTCCGAATGTTGGTTCTTTCTATGGTATTGGTATGATTATCTCCAACGCTCCTCTTACAGGTAGCACAGATCCGTTGAACGATCCTGCATTAGTCGCTTCATATGGCTTCGTAGATCCTGTTCCTGCTACTTTTACACGTACACTTGTAAATGATGGTGGTCTCATCGGAAGTTCCGCACAGATTCCTTACGGTGTTTACTATTGGACTCCTGTAGTATTTGGTAATGCAACTCCGAATCCTGCTTCACCAAATCCTTCTCCTGTGTTCCTCTCTGATCTTATTCTTGATCCTGCTTGTACGCAAACCGGTACTTCCGTTGCTGTAACTGTATATGCAGCAGGTGATCCTGCTTGCTTAGTAGGTATCAGTGAAATGAACAATAATGGTTTCGGTATTATTAATGTATATCCGGTTCCTGTTGTTGATCAGTTGAATGTATTGTTCAACTCTTCTGTAAAAGGAGATGTTGTACTCAGCATTCAGGATCAGCTTGGACGCGTTGTTAAACTTGAGAACATGAATGTGTTCAATGGTGAAAACAAGCTTGCCGTTGATCTGAAAGACCTCGCTGCCGGTGTTTACTTCGTAAATATCAACAACGGATCAGAGCAGTTCAATGCACGATTCAACAAAAATTAATAGCTGGTTATTGGCTTAAGAAAAGAGGGGAGAGTTATCTTCCCTCTTTTCTTATTTATAGTAATAAGAGAGAATAATTCATTTCGCTGTATCGTGTTTTCAGATTGATCCGTTGTTTTATTCCTGAGTGTTCAGATTTCCGACTGTTTGTTTTCGATAACAGTTAAGGAAAATTATACCAGATTGATAGATGTGAGATGTTCAGGACTCTTCTCTCGGATAGTTATATTTATTTCCATCGGGTATTGAAAAAGATAACTGCCGTGAAATTTGTCCGGTGATGAAGTTGTATTCATAATGATTCTCTATTTCATTTTTTAACTCCGACTTCGTCCTTTTGTCCTGGACTTATAGCTGGTTATGTAGGCTGTTTTTTATTTTCAGGAAGATTTATCGCCGGAGTAGTGATTGGGGTTGTAATCAGAAATTAACTGCTCTGCGGAAAGAATTATTCAACCATACTCCGGTTGATTTTTAAAAAGAGGACTTCGTCATTAGCCGGGCAAAGACAAAGATGTGTTTCAGATTAATATAGATGAAATAAAAAAGCTGTCCCTCGGTGGAAGAACAGCTTTCGTTTTTCTTGTTAAATATTAGAATGAATAGGTAAGTCCGGCCATTCCAAGGAAACGATAGGAGGGATATTGATAATATCTGAAATATTGGGAAAAGGCGATGTTGTTCAATTGAACAAATACAGAAAGCACCTTGCTATATCGATAATCAATGCCAAGGCTGGCATCGAACCATCCTTTTAGTGTAATTGCTGAAGAAGTAACAAGTGAATCATTGGAAGTATAGCCGATACCGGTTACATCTGAATTGTAGAAGATATCTGCTTTAATATAAATTTTTTCTGCAACTGCATAATGTCCGCTTAAGCCAAAGCGGAATGCAGGAACGTATAGCGCTTCTTCAAGTTCATCTGTATCATACTTATTGTATTCTGCATGGGCGGCAGCTGAAACTTTTTCAGATTGCTTGTATTCCAAAGAACCTTTTACACGAAGCAAATTAACATCGTCGTAGATGGTGGTAAAGGTGGTCGGAAAGAGGCTGTCATAATAGTTTATGAAGAAGGGCATATTGCGTAAACGCGTATAGGATGCTTCACCGGTAAACATCAGATCGTGCTCCAGCTTGATCGATGCACCACCTTTGATGCCCAGCTTGCGGTTAGTGTTTGACAGCGCGACCGTTGAGCCGTAAAAAGGATTTTCCCTGCTTAGTCCCCTTAAATCGACACGGTCAAGGTCTCCGCTGATTTCAGCAAAAACTTTAAATGCGTCGTCAATTACCTGATACTCGCCCCGCAGCTGTGGGTAAATGCGCATTTTGCTATTGCCATTGTTTGATTCAACAGCAAGATTTGCACCGGCAGTCAAGGTGTAGAGGTTTTTTGAGATGATAAATGTTGGGCGCATCCGGAAAATACTTCTGTCAAAACTGAATAGTTCCTGTTTGATTTTTCCTGTTTCAAACGAAGTGTATACATTAAATGTCGCATTGTTCATCAGCTTTCCAGCCTGGCCATCAATCCGGAAATTGCTTTCATTCATCTCGATATTATCACTGAAATTATAGAAGTTCAGTGCAGCGCTATAGGTCCAGTCATCTTTGGATTTATTGATTGATTGTAGAGCTACTTTACCATTGATGTCATTCATGGTGTGTTTTGTCTCTGATTTAGTAAATAACTCCGGAGGCGATGGATAGCCATAGTAATGTACAACATCACGACGAAATCCGATATCCGCACCCAATGAGAATTTATCAAAATACCGGGTGCCAAATACGCCCAATGAATTCAAGCTGTTGCCCGGGTGTCCGTAATCATTGATTTTACCTGAAGCGCTAAGATGGTTATATCTGAACCCTGCATCAAAGTTTTTCGATCGTAAGCTGTTGAATTTTATGTCAAGCAGGGGCATGTTTTCCAGACCGTATCCGGCTTTTATATACCCACGATAGAGTTTGCGGATATTATCGTCTTTGATGCGAACCGGCTTTATCGGACGCGTGTTAAAAGCTGAATTCATTGGCAAGGCTTCCGCCTGATAATTAAGTGCACTTGCCGGTTTCGATGAAGTCGTATCCTGATCCGGTGAAATATTTATTTTAAAGGCATCGTTGAGTACCGGCTGGTATTCCTTTACAATATTGATGTCTTCGTTACCGATATTTCCCTGTTTGCCGCCTGTTTGACTGTATGCGCTGATGTTTGCCAGCAGAACAGGTAACAGAAGGGTGTATGCTTTCTTTTGAATGTACATGGCCGCTTAGTTTTTCTGTTCTTTGTTTAAATCTGTTTCCGGTACCGGTGTCTCTTCCGGTTGTTTCATTTCATTCATTTCTATCAAAAGGATATCGTCCAGTTTTTCTTTTGCAATCGCGCGAATATCTTCAGGGTCGGATGGTTCTTTTTCGTAGTTTTCAAGGATACTTTGTAATGTGGCTTTAGCCTGGAAAGTGTCTTTTAATGCAATATGATTATCAGCGAGCAGGATAAAACTCTTGGCAATCCAATAGTCGTAACTGGGTACCTGATTCGCTACATCATAACATTTGTTCATGGAGGCTTTGTGATTATTCATCTTATAGTCGATCAATGCAAGCATGTACTTCGCTTCTGCACCCGCCTGACTTGAGAGCTTCGATAGAATGCCGTATTCTTTTTTTGCAGCAGTCAGGTCGTTTAAAGCCATTGCTGATCGTCCCCAGGTGAGATGCGCTTCCTGAATCAGTTCATTTGATACCTTTTCTGCATTGATCAGCTTTTGCGCATAAAGGATAGCCTGGTCTTGGTTGGCAGTTTGATAGTAGCTTCGCATGAGACCCGTTTGGGCAGTAAGGATGTTGTCACGCAAATCAGCTATTTGTTCCAGTTGACCATACTGCTCGATGGCTTTATTAAATGCTTTGTTGGAATAGTTAATAGATGCTGCCTTTGCGATAGATTTTTCAGTGAAGATGTTGGAGGGATTGGCGATAATCGTTTCGTAACCACCGAGTGCTT
>JBIIHN010000077.1:0-6950 GCA_044235745.1 Bacteroidia bacterium | reverse complement strand
CTACCCGTTTAAGGATCAAAAAGTATTAAAGAAGACGTATTGGTTTCTGATGTCGACGGAAGACGATGAAGAGCCCATTCCCCAGCTCGAAGAAGGAATTACCGAAGTGAAATGGATGAATCGTGCAGGGGTGAAGGTTGCGCTGAAGAACAGTTATGCTTCTATTGCCAATTTACTGAAGGAGCAGATACCGGATTATGCATCCGGCTTACATGGGTAATCAGAGCAGTCGTTTGATGATCCGCATGTTGTGGGTATACCGGCGGGCTTCCGCATTGAAAATCCCATAGTGATCGATACTGTCGATGCGAACCTGTCCGGAAGCATGAATGATTCGGTTCTTGGCCGTCAGAATCCCGACATGAATAATCCGTCCCTCTTCATTATCAAAAAATGCCAGATCTCCGGGTTGCGTCTCATCCAGCAGATGAACGGTCTGACCCATTTCAGCCTGCATCCAGGCATCTCTTTTCAGCGGTACGCCACAGAGTTTGTAGGCCATCTGCGTAAGTCCGGAACAATCGATTCCAAAAGGACTCCTGCCTCCCCACAAATAGGGGGCATTCAGGTACATGTAGGCATTCTCCACGACAGTTTTGCCGGTCACCAGCGAATCAGGCTGCCGGGCATTTCCTTCAAAAGTATAAGCTGTATTACCTATGCGACAAGATCCGGATCGATACCATGGAAGCTGTGAACCGAGCAATACAGAAGTGATGCTTTGGTGATTTATCAGAATCTGCACCAAATCATAATTCAAAAACGACTTTTGTTTTTGCAGCTCGGTGAATTCGGTCAGTGTAAGCTCAAAAGATTGTACACGCTGAATCCATCCTTCATACTCATCCAGGCTGCAACGGATCCGCAGCCAGTCGGCATGTGCTTCAATGACAGTAAACGTTTCACCAAACAGGAGCTGCGACACCTGTTCACTACGATGAGCAGGTTCAATGCGAACAGGAATTAAACTCAGTGGACAGATGCCGTAGCTCATAAGAGATGAGAACTTATACTAGGTTCTCCTCATAAAGGTTTAGATACGTTCAATCACGATCGCAGAAGCACCTCCGCCGCCATTACAGATGCCTGCTGCACCAATACGGGCGTTCTTTTGCTCCAGCACATTGAGGAGTGTAACGATGATGCGTGCACCGGAACAACCGAGCGGGTGACCAATGGAAACTGCTCCACCCAATACATTCACCTTTGAACCGTCCAGTTTCATCTCCCGGTTATTGGCCAGAGCAACCACTGAGAACGCTTCATTGATTTCGAAATATTCCACATCACTCATCTTTAATCCTGCTTTTTCCACTGCACGGGGAAGCGCTTTTGCCGGAGCGGTAGTAAACCACTCGGGGGCTTGCTGAGCATCCGCGAAACTTCGGATTTTTGCAAGCGGCTTAATGCCCAGCGCCTCAGCTTTCTCCTTACTCATGAGTACGACAGCCGCCGCACCATCATTCAAGGTACTCGCATTGGCGGCAGTGACAGTGCCGTTTTTATCGAAAACGGGACGAAGTGAAGGGATTTTATTAAAGTCAACTTTTTTGTATTCTTCGTCTTCGCTCACTACAATCGGATCTTTTCCTTTCACGGGAATGGTTACAGGAGCAATTTCGGATTTGAACAAACCTTTTGCCCAGGCTTCCTGCGAACGCTTATAAGATTCAATGGCGTAAGCATCCTGATCTTCACGTGAGATGTTGCATTCTGTCGCACACAGCTCTGCGGCACTGCCCATGTGGTAGTCTTTGTAGACATCCCATAATCCATCTTTTACCAGACCATCAATCATCTGCGCATGACCCAGACGATAACCGTTGCGGGCTTTATCGAGATAATAAGGTACAGCACTCATGTTTTCCATACCACCGGCCACTACCACATCATTATCACCCAGCATAATACTTTGGGCGCCCAGCATGATAGCCTTCATTCCCGAAGCGCATACTTTATTCACCGTAGTGCCGGGAACAGTGTTGGGAATCCCTGCAAAAATTGAAGCCTGTGTCACCGGTGCTTGTCCAACGTTGGCCTGAAGAACATTGCCCATATACACTTCATTCACTTCCTCAGGTTTTACACCGGCTCTTTCAAGTGCTGCCTTGATGGCGGTAGCACCGAGTTGAGTTGCAGAAACACCGGATAATACTCCGCCAAAACTGCCAATGGGCGTACGAACGGCGGAAACGATATAAACTTCTTTCATGATCTTGGAATTGAGTCCGCAAAATTAGTGAAAAGGGAGCTCGTGCAGCATTAAGGATTATGCTGAATAGGATAATAAACTCTGATTCATTATAATGAAGCATCTGCGCACCCCTTATTTTGCTACCTTTGCGGGATGAATACCTTCCAAGACCTGGGCCTTGACGTCCGCTTAGTGAAAGGCGTTGAAGCATTGGGCTTTGTGACGCCGACACCCATACAATTACAAGCTATCCCCGAACTTTTAACCGGCAACCGCGATCTGGTGGGGCTTGCTCAAACCGGAACCGGTAAAACAGCGGCCTTCGGCCTTCCGCTTTTACAGTTAATCGACCTTCAAAACCGTGAGCCTCAGGCACTCGTGCTGGCTCCGACACGGGAATTATGCATGCAGATTTTTAACGACCTGCAGAATTTCGCTACAGAACTGAAAGGTTTCGATGCCGTTCCTGTTTATGGCGGTGCCAGCATTCAGGATCAGATTCGTAAAATAAAAAGAGGAGTGCAGGTGGTCGTGGCTACGCCCGGTCGTCTGATTGATCTCATCGATCGCAAGGCGCTGGATTTAGGAAAAATTAAGATCCTCGTTTTGGATGAAGCGGATGAAATGTTGAATATGGGCTTCAAGGAGGATATCGATTATATCCTTGAGAACACCCCTGATTACCGAAATACCTGGTTGTTCTCCGCCACCATGCCGCGTGAAGTAAAGGCCATCTCTAAAAATTACATGCGTGATCCTTTTGAGATTAAAACGGCTTCGAACGAAAAAGGCAATGTGAATATTGAACATTGTTATGCAGTAGTACGCGCCAAAGACAGATATGCGGCACTCAAACGTTTTGTTGATGCGAACGTGGAGATTTTCGGGATCATCTTCTGCCGCACCAAACTGGAAACCCAGGAGGTGGCCGAACACCTGATGCGGGATGGCTATAATGCGGATGCATTACATGGTGATCTTAGTCAGGCGCAGCGGGATAAAGTGATGGGGCGTTACCGCGAACGCACCTTGCAACTGCTGGTAGCTACGGATGTGGCAGCCCGTGGTATCGATGTGCAGGATGTAACACACGTAATTCACTATAATCTGCCCGATGAACTGGAGAATTATATGCACCGCAGCGGTCGTACCGCCCGTGCCGGAAAAACGGGAATGTCGATTGCAATCATTCATTCGAAAGAAATTTCACGCATTCGTCAGATAGAAAAATCAACCGGACGAAACTTTAAACTGCTGCAGGTGCCCAATGGCATGGAGGTGTGTGAAAAACAGTTGATGAAGCTGGTGAAGAAAGTGCATGATGTGGAGGTGGATGAAAAAGCAATCGGACCTTATCTTGAGTCTATTTACGAGGAGTTACAAGATCTTGATCGTGATCAGCTGATTCATCGTTTTGTTTCCATTGAATTCAATCGTTTCCTCGAATACTATAAAGGCGCGCCTGATTTGAACGTAGATGCCAAAGCCGTAAAGAGTGATGGCGGCAGCTTCAGCGGAGGCCGCGCTTATGGCGATCCGCAGAACCGGATGTTCATCAATATCGGCTCGAAGGATGGCCTGGATAAAGGAAGATTGTTGAGATTCATTTGTGATACCTCCGGTGAGAAAGGAGCTTCTTTCGGCCGTATTGAACTGAAGGGTGTGTATTCGTTCGTAGATGTAGAGCCCGATAAAATGGATCGTGTGATGAAGGCTCTCAACGGTGCGCAGTTCAAGGATCGTACGGTCAGAACCGAACGAAGCGGTGAACAGGGACCGAAACGTGATGGCGGCTCCCGCGATGGTGGTTCACGTGGAGGAGGCTTTCGTAAAGAAGGAAGAAGTGACAGAGGGGATCGTGGCGGCTATGAACGTCGTGATTCGGGCGCGCGTCGTGAACGGTCTTCCGGAAGAAAGAATGAGATGCACTTCGACCAGGGGCAATGGAATGCTCCCGATAACTGGGATCCCTGGAAAGAAGAAAAACAAGCCAGTAAAAAGAAAAACAAACCGGCAACTTCTACGTCCACCGGTCGAAAAGATAAATATAAAGCCAAGTCCAAATGGTAATCGGCAGATAATCTTTAGCAGATCATTACCCGATCAATTCATACAACTATGCACGAGAGTTTGCTGATTATTGATTTTGGTTCACAGTTTACCCAACTCATTGCCCGGCGTGTACGTGAACTGAACGTATACTGCGAAATTCATCCCTTTAATCATCTGCCCGAAATGCATGAGGGCATTAAAGGCGTTATCCTCAGCGGCGGACCGGCTTCTGTCCGTGAGGAAAATGCACCCGTCATCGATACGCTCAGCCTTCGGAAAAAATATCCGGTACTGGGTGTCTGTTACGGTGCTCAATTGATGGCCTTGCAGGGCGGCGGGAAGGTGTCTCCTTCAAAAACCCGCGAGTATGGTCGCGCGCTGTTGACGGTGAAAGAGCGAAGTGATGTGTTTATGGATCACATCGCGGACGAATCGCAGGTGTGGATGTCACATTCGGATTCTATCACTGATGTGCCGGATAGTTTTAAGGTAATCGCCAGTACAAATGATGTTCGTGTTGCGGCGTATCATGTGAATGGTGAACAAACGTATGGACTGCAGTTTCATCCGGAAGTGGTGCATAGTGTGGAAGGAAAGAACTTCATTAAAAATTTCGTTTATAAAGTTTGCGGGTTTAAAGGCGACTGGACACCGGGATCATTCATCGATGAGACGGTAGAGTCGCTCAGAAAACAACTCGGTAACGACCAGGTGATCCTCGGTTTGAGCGGCGGTGTAGATTCAGGCGTTGCGGCTATGCTGCTTCACCGGGCGATTGGAAAAAATCTACATTGTGTTTTTGTCAATAATGGTCTCCTGCGGAAGAATGAATTTGAGCAGGTGATGGAAACCTATCAGCAGTTCGGATTGAATATGCACGGAGAAGATGCTTCGGAACGGTTTTACAGCGAATTGCAAGGAGAGACGGACCCTGAAAAAAAGAGAAAGATCATCGGACGTGTTTTTATTGAGGTGTTTGATCAGAAGGCACATGAAATTAAAGATGTAAAGTGGCTGGCGCAGGGTACCATATATCCGGATGTTATCGAATCGGTGTCGGTGAAGGGTCCTTCTGCAACCATCAAGTCGCATCATAATGTTGGTGGCTTGCCGGAGAAGATGAAGCTGAAGATCGTGGAGCCACTGCGCAGCCTGTTTAAGGATGAAGTACGTTTGGTGGGAAAGGCCCTCGGTATGCCAGCCGACTTGTTGAATCGTCACCCTTTTCCCGGTCCGGGTCTGGGCATTCGTATTCTTGGCGATATCACGAAAGAAAAGGTACGCATCATTCAGGAAGTGGATGCGATCTATATTGATCATCTGAAGCAGTTCGGCCTCTATGATAAAGTATGGCAGGCCGGATCAATTTTTCTTCCGGTGAACTCGGTTGGTGTAATGGGTGATGAGCGCACCTATGAGCATGTTGTAGCGCTGAGGGCGGTCAGTTCTACGGATGGGATGACTGCCGACTGGTGTCACCTTCCCTATGAGTTCCTCGGTAAAGTTTCCAATGAAATCATCAATAAGGTGAAGGGGGTGAATCGTGTAGTGTACGATATCAGTTCCAAACCTCCCGCAACGATTGAGTGGGAATAAATAAATCAAGGTCATGAATCGGATACTTCTGTCCTTCTTCATCCTTTTGCTGGCGGCCTGTTCTGCTTCCAAAAAAGTCTCTCAGGCTCCGGCGGTTCCTGTTGTAACTGCTTCCACTACTGTCGATACGTTACAGTTGGAGAAAGATACCGTTCCGCCACCTGCTCCGGCCTCGATGGAGGTGAAAATCGGTTTGTTGTTGCCGATGCAGATTAAACGTCATTTTGATGAAGATACGGTGCCCGATACCAATCCGTTGATTCTGCCGGAGGCACTGCCGGCTTTGCATTTTTATGAGGGAGCTTTGCTGGCAGCTGATTCATTGAGCATCGGGCGTTGTATGGTCCGGTTTAAAATAATAGACACGGGCGTTGACTCTTTGTCTACTATCACAAAACTGAATACTACTTCCTTGTCGGATATGGATGCCGTTATATCGCTCCTGCCGCCGGTGTATTCACGGAATATTGCTGCTGCATCCGATCGCTGGAAGAAACCGGTTTATATTTTCACTGCGCCTAATACGCAAATTCTGGAAGGGCATCCTTATTTATATCTCGTATCTCCCAGTAACAATACTCAAATCCGGTTGATGGCCGCATATTTGTCCGCTACCTATCCCGCGTCCAATTTTATCGCGGTGTATCGTGATCAGCGGAAAGAAGATGATCTGGCGAAACTCTTTCAGTCGGTGATTGATTCTGCGGCCGGTAAAGCAGGGACAACGGCTTTGTATAACTGGAAAGGCGGATGGAGCGGCCTGAAGTCTAAGCTGGCGAAAGCAAAGAGGAATCTGCTTATTGTCCCTACTTCTGACGAATCCTTTTTATCGTCGTTGCTCAATAAGATGCGGGAAGAAAAAGACAATTATACGTTCATGTTATGCGGATTGCCGGCCTGGGAAAGCTTTGAGTCTATTGATCCGCTTGTGATGAAAGATTTTGATGCAACCATTTTCAATGGCAGTTTCATTGATTATAAATCAACGGCAGTAAGTAGTTTCAGAAAGCGGTTTATTGATAGTTATCATGCAGATCCATTGCCTCAGGCATTTTGGGGATATGATTTGGTGCTGAAGATTGCTGTTGTTGAGAACCGCAAGGTGAAT
>JBIIHN010000075.1:0-6958 GCA_044235745.1 Bacteroidia bacterium | reverse complement strand
TAAATCGATCCGCCGGCAACAGCAACTGGGACTGAGCACGGTGCTGGGAGGCTGCGGCACCACACTCGAAGAGCTGTGCGGTATGTACAGGATGTTCGCAAGGGAAGGTTCGTATAGCCCTCTCCGTTATCTACAGGGCGTACCACCGTCCGCCACTATCCGTAAGGTCATCAGCCCGTCGGCCGCCTATCTGCTCAGCAACATCCTCACCCGCCGCGACCGACCGGATCTTCCTCACCTCTTCGACAATAGTCTGCATGTACCCCGTGTAGCGTGGAAAACAGGCACCAGTTATGGCCGCAGAGATGCCTGGAGCATCGGATATAACGCACAATACACCATCGGTGTATGGATTGGCAACTTCGACGGCACCGGAGTACCGGAACTCACAGGAGCGGACATGGCCACACCGCTCCTCTTCCAGTTATTTAATTCCATCGACAAAGGCACGCCCCGGAAATGGTTCCGGCCAACGAAGGAACTCGACTTACGGTATGTATGTCCGAAAAGCGGGCTCCCACCCGGCGAATACTGCAACGAAAAGATCATTGACTATTTCCTTCCGGGTATCAGTCCGGTAACGTGCTGCACCCATCTGGCAGAATACGACACCGATGAAGAAGCCCGCAACAGTTACTGCACGGCCTGCAGGCCGGAAACAGGCTATCGGCGAGGCCTATACGAAAATCCACCTCCTGAAGTGGTGCGATTCTACCGGGAACAAGGCTATCCGATGCAATTACCTCCTCCGCACAACCCTGCCTGCACACGCCTGTTTGAAGGCAAAAAACCTTTTATTCTCAGTCTGCATGAAAGCGAAGAATACCTGCTGGAAAAGGAAGATCCCCGGCCGCTTGAGCTGAGTGCGGCGGTAGCAGGCGATGTCACTGCCATCAGCTGGTTCATCAACGATCAGTTTTACAAAACGGTGAAGAGTAGCGAAAAGGTTTTTTTCCTGCCGGTAAAAGGGCGCAACAAAATCTCCTGCAGCGATGACAAAGGAAGAAATACAGACATCACCATCACGGTGACGTATTACTGAGAATTAATAATGCGGTTATTTCACCATCACCCAGGCACCTTTCTCAAAATTGGTGCGGATTTCTGTCAGCTGAGTCTGCACGTCACTCATATCGGACGAAGAAAAAAGACTCACCACATGCAGGCCTTTCTCGTTCACGCCAATCAGGGCGGCATTATAGCCTAACAGCTCTGCTTCTTCCACCAGTTTACGTGCATTCTCTTCCGAGCGGAAACAGCCACCGATCACATGAAAGGCACCTGCTCCGGTTGATTTCACCGGCACAGCTTCGGGCTCCACAGCCGGTGTTTCCACATGGGTAGAGTCGATGGGTGTTGGATTAGCGGGAATTTCCGCCACCGGGGTTTCAGCCACCACAGCCGGAGCCGCAGGTTTAACTTCAAAGGCGGGTTGATCGTCTTTCGAAAGCCCGGAATAATGGACTTCAGGCTCCGAAAAAATTTCCTTCAAGGGAAGGACACTGGCCAAACCGGTATTAAGGGTTTTGATGACATTGGGATTAAACACAAGGATCGCCAAAACAGCCGCAGCGGGAATCAGCTCCAGCAAGCGCCATCCTTGCCGCTTGGCAGATTTTTGTGCAGGCTGCAAACGACGCACTTTCGCCGGCTGATCATCGCGACGAATAGCGGGGGAATGGATACTCACCAAACCAAAGGCATCGGTGAGATAATTCGTAGTCAGGTCAGGCTCAAACTGGATACGCTGCTCATTGTCGAAAGAGAGGCTGCCGATCTGATGCACCCACACCTGTTCACCGTTTTGCAGGCGGCCGATGGTATCTTCCACCCACACCTTTACGGCCGCAAATGCATCGCCGTAAGGGATGCCTTCACGGCGCGAAACGTAATTCACCAGCAAGCCATCATTGGTACGGAGGCTCGCATTAAAGGCCAGGCGGCGGGAAGGAGGAGTAAAGGTATGCTGAGCCGGATTAAGGAAGGCGGAACGGGTGTTCGCCACAAAGCCGCCGAGACCGGGGATGATCACGCAATCGTTGGCAAAGAGTAACTCGCTGATATATAAACCTATACGCACCTGATAGAATGTTGTAACGCTACGAAGATAGTGCAATGAAGAGTAAATGTCAAATGAGGGGGGCTTTCATACAAATGTTATTTATCTGCGGGTTGCTCACCAGTGTCTTCCGCAGGAGAAATAACAGAACAACAAAGAAAATGGTAGTGATGAGATGATATGATATGATATGAGATAAATATTCACCTGATTCATGCTACAAACATAAACCAAGAGGCTGTAGAATTTTTTCACGTGCACACGAACCATTATCTAAGTAACTCATATCTTCTATTGGAAAGGCATTAGTTGGTCCGCAATTTTCCGAATGGGCTCGGTAGCGGATTAGATCAGATTTGACTTTTGATGTCGTATATTCTTCAACACAAAAAGAACAACAGGAACGCAGATGAAGCGGATTTAGCCGATTTGCGCGGATCTAATCTGTCTCTGCGAGGATTTATTCTTGAATGAGAAACAACCCCAACAGACCACTGAACCGCCGCACGGCGGAAAATGATTTTCGTTGATGTAGAAAGCCTCTGCGACTCTGCGCCTTAGCGAGAAAGCCTCGCTGAAAGTTAAAGCAACTGAGAATGAATAAACTATACAGTTTGCTGCGAAATCATCTACCCGACTCTAATCCCTTAAAATATGCCTCGGCCGACTGCAAATCTTCCGGCGTATCTACAGCAATCGTTTCGGCTTCTGTTACCCTTGTGCGGATACGAAAACCATGTTCCAGCCAGCGCAATTGTTCAAGTGATTCGGCTTTTTCAAGTTCCCCATGAGGTAATTGTGTGAGGCGGGGAAGAATATCCGCACGATATCCATAGATGCCAATGTGTTTATAATAGCTATGTCGCCCACACCATTCGGAAACATCTGCACCTTTATAAAACGGTATCGGCTGACGTGAAAAATACAAGGCATCGCCGTTGGCAGCCAGCACCACCTTTGGAGTATTGGGATTTAACAGTTCCTCCTGCGCTTGCAATGGTTTCACCAGTGTGGCAATATCAACGCCCGATTCGCTCAGTGTTTCGCAGAGCACATCAATCTGTCCGGGATTGATAAACGGCTCATCACCCTGTATATTTACCACTCCTTCAAACCTTCCCTTTACCAGCTGCAGGGCTTCTGCACAACGATCGGTGCCGGAGGGATGATCCGTACGGGTCATCACTACTTCTCCACCGAAGGAGATAACGGTGTCGGCTATCCGTTGATCATCCGTTGCCACCACCACTGTTGTGAGCGCGGCGGCTTCCATCGCCTGACGATACACCCGCTCGATCATAGTTTTACCACCTATCATCGCGAGCGGCTTGCCGGGAAACCGTGTACTCGCATAACGCGCAGGAATTACACCCAATATCTTCATCCCTCTTCTGTATTATTTCTCTCCACGTATCAGGTGAATCACCCCTTTCAGTACAAACGGTTCTGCTTCTCCGCTCAGGCGAGCTTCATATACCTTGCAGACATAAAAATATACCCCTTCCGGATTCTCCTGGCCGTCATTGTTGCGTTTACCGTTCCAGCCAATATCGGGATCCTTCGTTTCAAAAACCACATCTCCCCAACGATTAAAAATCGTCATCTCCACTTCTCTGATATCCCGGTAAGGGTTAATGGGCGTATAGAGATCATTGATATTATTTCCGTCGGGCGTAAAGCTGTTGGGCAATACATACAAGGGACAGGTCTCCGTACAGACTATGTTGCTGGAGTCGCCGGTATTTCCTGTTGAGTCGGTGGCGGTAACATAATAACAACCCGCAATGGAATTGATACCGCTGTAGATATAAGTAAACGTACCGTAGTTAACGGTAGCGATGAGTGTATAGTCGGTTGTACCGGCTGGTGCATAATACACCTGATAGCTGGCCACATCCGGTGCGCAGCTATCGGCATTGGTCCATGATAAAGTATCCAGTAGCGCTACACAATTGGGCCCATTCGCCAGCAGCGGCGGACAAGGTGGTTCGTTGTCGATCGGCACAGCACAAATCCTTTGTGATTTATTGATGATCGGATTGACCAAACCGGTATCCTGATAAGCGCCTACACTCTTTACGTAGTAGCAATATTCCTGCCCGTTCACGAGGGAATCGTCCGTGTAAGTCAGATCACCGGTAAATCCGATGGAATCAAAAACGCCCGGCAGGTTTTCACGATAAATCACATAAAAATCGTTGGTCCAGGGTACGTTTACATTCCAGCTGAGGTTCACTTTTTCATCGCCCGGAGCAGCAGACAAACGCACGGAAAATGCAGTTTGAGACAAGCCGATCTCAAACACATTACCCGGCGTATCGTTCCAGAACTGCACCCTATAACGGTACTGAACAGCCGAAGTGTTCAATCCAGTCTCTGTATATGTGGTGTCATTGAGATCAGTAAAGGTGACTACATCGGTAAAGCTTCCACCGGCATCGGCCCGCTGCAGCACATACCTGTACGGACCGGGCGTTTGCACAGGATCCAGTTCTGTAGGTTTACCCCAGGCAATATAAATCTCTCCATTCGCAGCATCCGTTGTATTTACATCCACATTGGTGATCACAGGAAGATCCCTGTTGAGGGTATTGCAAAACTCTACGCTGGCATAACTCTCTGCTCCATCGGGATAAAATGCTGTTACCATATAACAGTATTCAACGGCGGGCGCTAATCCTGCTCCTCCGTTGTTATCGGTGAATGTCGTTGTCGTCAATCCGTTCACCGATCCGATGCGTACATAACCGGTATAGGCGGGCACTCCGGTTTCACAGTAGCCGGGCACAAAGCCGTACGTTGTTACCCTGCGATAAATATGGTAACCCACCGCTTCACTGCAGGCGCTCTGATCCCAGTTCAACACCATGGTATTAGCGAAGGGTGTTGCCAGGGGATTTTTCGGAGATGGACCCACCACGGTGATAAACATCGATTTCAGATCTGCCAACTGAATCTGCGCGTTGTTGTCCTCCGCTTTAAAAACGACTGTATAAGGAGCTTTGCGAACATGAGCACAGTTGGTGTTCCAGTTAAAATCACCGGTGGTAAATCCGGTATTAGGTGTGGAAGTAAATGTGGCCGGTGAAACAGCTAACTGAAATGGACCACCGGTAGCGGTGATGGTCACCAATTCGGTGGCTGTGGGGTCGGTGGCAGTCACAGTAAATGCGAGGAGATTACCGGCCTCCACGCAGGTATCTTTCACCCCTGTTATTTGCGGTGGCTGATTTACGGGCGGATAGATGGTGATCTGCATATCGCGGGTCACATAGCCGATATTGATGCGTCCGATGCCCGGAATATTTCTCCACTCGCGAATGATGATGGCTACATTGTACTCTCCAACAGCAAGTGGTTCGTCCCATACCAGATCACCGGTAACGGCATCCAGCGTAAATGACGTACTGGCGGGCGGATAGAAATAGTTGGGAATCGGGTTACCACCAAAGCCTCTGCATTCTGTGAGTTCATATGACAAGCTATCTCCATCGGGATCGAAGGCATTGGGATTATGGATAAACACGATGCCCACGGCACCATCATCAATCGGCGGTTGCAGCAGTTGTGGAGATGAATTGACCTGGAAAGCAGGAGAGATCACCAACTGTGTCTGCACATAGAATGGAATATTCACCGAACCGGGGATATTTACTACGGCCGCGTTACGGTTTTCATCCAGAAAATACATGATATAATTTCCGTTACCGGGATAGACATGTGTATCTTCATAGATATTTCGCTGAATATCCGGGCCGACGTTAAAGTCAATGCTCAAGCGGGGAATGGTATCACGGGTACCGTCACCCCACCAGAATTCGAGTTCAGGACGATCCGCCGGACTGGACGTTTTGGTATAGGTGACAATCCTCACCTTGTATTCATACGTGCCGATTTTCTGGTAAGTGATTTCACCCGCACGGTTATGCGTTGCCCACACCGACAATAGTTGTGTTAAAAACAGGGTGATGGTCAGAAGGAGATTTTTCGGTTTCAGAAGTTGCATAAGTTGCGTGTGCCGCAGAAATTAAAATAGTAGCGTTAGTAGGTGATCACCTGTTGCTCGAGTACTTCAGGTAAAGGTCGGTATTCGTATTGTTGATTCCGCAGCTGTGGTTCAAATCCGGCTTCGCGGATGGCATCCTGGATACCCTGACTGGTAAACCGGTGTGGGGCGCCGGCTGCACTCACCACATTTTCTTCAATCATGATGGAACCAAAATCATTGGCGCCGGCATGCAGACATACCTGCGCGACAGGTTTACCAACGGTAAGCCATGAAGCCTGAATATTCACGATGTTGGGCAACATGATTCTGCTGATGGCGATGGTGCGGATATATTCATCTCCACTCACGTTATTGCGTATCCCCTTTACACGTTGCAGGAGGGTTCCTTCATCCATGAATGGCCAGGGAATAAATGCAACAAAGCCTTTGGCATCGGCAGGCTTTTCACTTTGTACTTCACGTAGCCATACAAGATGTTCGAAACGTTCATCCAGTGTTTCGATGTGTCCGAACATCATGGTAGCAGATGTTGTAAGGTGCAACTGATGGGCGGCACGCATCACATCCAGCCATTCACGACCGGAACACTTCCCCTTCGAAATCATGCGCCGCACACGATCGTTCAGAATTTCTGCTCCGGCACCCGGCAGAGAGTCGAGGCCGGCATCCATTAAGGCGGATAAAACATCTCTGTGTGTTGTACCTTCCAGTTTGGTAATATGTGCAATTTCAGGCGGTCCAAGCGCATGCAACTTCAGCTGCGGATATTCCTTTTTGATAGATCGGAACAGATCTACATAAAATTTCAAACCCAGATCCGGGTGATGACCGCCCTGCAACAACAACTGCTCACCACCATAACGAATCGTCTCTTCGATCTTTTCGCGGTA
>JBIIHN010000076.1:0-6958 GCA_044235745.1 Bacteroidia bacterium | reverse complement strand
CACGACCAATACCCAACTGTGTGCTTGGAGCAAATGACCACACACTGGTTGGGCCGATGTTTATCCAATCACCACCCGGCAATGCCCGTGCATGAGGTGAATTCAATCGATTATCCTCATAGGCTTTCAGTGTCTCCCAATGCGAATTAATAGTAAAGCCTGCCCCGTTTAACCGGTTCTTCTGATACCAGACCCACCGGTAAAACTGTTTGCTGCGCTTTCTGAACATCCGGCCGGGAGTTTGACCGTTGAGACCCTTCTCTTCCTCTGCCAGCCATTTCTCATAGGCATCAACGTAAGTACGAAAATGAACAGATTCGTTTTTATAATCCGGCAGATGCTGCGGACGTTGCGCCGGTACCTGAATCAATAAACCCATCATCAGGACACCGACCAATAAGATCAGTTTTCTCATGATGTTATTTCTTTAATTGTTCAACAACTGTTTGCAGGTTGCGGATCTTTTCATCCTGCTGAAGGATATACAAGGTTAGTTCCTCCACCTTTTCCACCAACAACCGCTGCATCTCTCCTACTTCCACTCCTCCGTTATTCTCCACCGTCTCTGCAGAAGGAATGCCCGGCAAATGATGATGATTGTCAACATAACTACGGAGCTCGGAAAGAGACATCAATGAATAATCATCTCCGAAAACATAATCCGGCCAGGATGCCGGGAGCTGGACTTTTAATTCAGAGCAGATGACTTTGCCTGAAACGGCCAGTTTATATCCTGCAGGAACATACGTTGTCCCAATCGCCACGGTGCCGGTTGAAGACTGATCCTGCAAGATTACCTTACCCGTATTGGCAGCAGAACGCAGGTACCAGTCACCGGAAGTACCGAAATGTGCATAAGAGATATTCGGTCCTTTAGAATTGTTGGTGAGCTCCATCGTAGGAAACAGCGTGCCTGTTTGTTCAACCGATAAACGGCTGACCGGATTTGTTGTACCGATTCCGGTATTGCCGGAAGGATTAACAGTAAGGCGTGGTGTGGCCGCAATAGTAAGATGTACACTACCTGTTGTATTGGTTCCGCCGGTACCAAAATCTACATCCTGCGCTGCACCGGAATAGGATCCGATATATCCGCGGTAATTACCACTTTCATAAAGCGACATAAACATCCCGGTAGCGTTAAATATACTGGTCCCTCCGGTGAATCTGGCCACCTCCTGACTTGTTGTATTTACATGCAGGAAGGCAGCCGGTGAAGCGGTTCCAATACCAATTGATCCACCGGTTTCTGTAATGCTGCTATTCACAAGTGTACTGCCATTCCATAAAGTCAAACGGTTAGCGGTAAGACCAGCGCCCTTCAAATAACCCTGCGTTCCGTGGTTTCCCCATGAAAAAGCGCTATTCCAGTTGGTAGAGTTACCACCGGTTGCTGAGATCGTTCCAACCACTTGTAATGCATCAACCGGGCTTGCTGTTCCGATTCCAACTTTTGCACCAGTGGCTCCTATTTGTATTCCGGAGGCAGTAGCACTTAGCACACTCGCACCCTTAATTCGATATAAGGAGTCTGTATTGATACTACCTCCCTGAACGTCAAAACGCCAAACCGGGGTGAAGTTACCAATGCCAACTTTACCGGAAGAAATGATATTGATCCGGGTTACGTTATTAGTTTTTATCTTGAAGGTTTTGTTATCTGTTGTGCCTATAAAGTTCACTGCCGGATCTGTTCCGGCATTTCCGTTCAGCGACCAACCGGTTTGTCCATTCATGGTATTTACCATGAACAAAGCAAGGATGATCAGGATCCATTTGAAGAAGTTTGTTTTCATGATTTCAGATATATTTAGAAATGAAAATTACCTGATTTCTGATTTCCGGCGGACGCAAATGAGCATTCAGGCGCGATCCTTTAGCAAATAGCAGAAAAACTGAGAATTGAAACAAACAAAGTATTCCTGTAGCAGGAATCGGTTACATAGAAACCTTTGTCTACCTGGAAGGAACAGATTTTTCACCGGCATCTGACTGATCCCATACTGCATCAACAGCGACTATCCGAGAGAAGCCAAAAGAAATACTAAAAAGTGAACAAGGGCCAATCTTGAGAAAAAGCGAAACCAACTTCGGAAACTTAAAACAAATCAAAAAGTTCAAGCAATTTAACCTAAGAGGTCTAAACGAAGCAACTATTGAAATCGGGCTTATCGCTAAAGTCCGCCATTAAAAGTCCGCTAAAAAAGAGGCCGCCTCGTTTTGAGACAGCCTCATTTCCATTTTTTGCTGTACTAATTATAGCACCACCAGTTTTTCCGTCACCTGATGTGCGTCCGATTCGATTCTCACCTGATAGATTCCCTGTGCAAAATCCGCCAGGTTTACCATGAACTGGTTCAAACCAGCCTGTACCATAAATCCATCCGTCACTGTTTGCACCAAACGCCCTGCACGATCGAAGACGCTGATCCGGATTTTCTGCTCTGTTTCAGACCGCACCTCTACATTGACAACGTCTGATGCCGGATTGGGGTAAATACCCGTCACGAACATGGGTGTTCCGGGGGTAAGTGAACTCGCCAACTCCATGTTGCCCATGTACTCTTTCAGTGTGCCAACCAATATTCCGGAAACGGGACGCGGCGCAGCCGTGGTGCAACCGTCGATGTATGCCCGCACTGTGCTACCGGCAATGCAGTTAAAGCCGGGGTTCAATTGCACGGAGCCACCAGCATTGTAGACTACATCCGTACCGATACCACCGTCGATAACTTTGGTTGAGGTGATACTATTACTTGCCTCAAAGTACTCGGAACCGTTCACAGCAGGCTGGAAGGGCCCGGTGGTGTGTGAGAGCGTAGATGGACAGCCCGAGTACAGAGGCGACTGCCAGATCCCACGCCCGAATGTAGAAGCGGTAATGATTCCGTCCACATAATTTATCTCAAGGTCGCGGACCAAAATGTTCGGCAACCCATTGCTGAAAAGCAACCAGTCGCCAATCACATCGTCCCTGTAAAATACGCCGATGTCCGTTCCGATATACAGACCATCGCTTGTGCCGTTCACCGACTCGACTGTAAAAATCCGCACGTTAGGCAGCGAACCTGAAATATTGATCCATGTTTGCCCGCTATCAAGCGACTCGAACACCTTATTCCCGCTGCTGAAGCTCGCAATGGACATCCAGAGTTTACTTGCGCTCGTGGAAGAAACCGCTATTTCACTCACCGGACCTCCGGATACAGATGGAGGTAGAAACTTGTTCCTCCAGGTGACTCCACCATTGCTACTTATACGAAGTGCTGAAGGGGTAGCTGCATACACAATAGAATTATTGACCGGAGATACCGCGACAGATTTATGCATTACCGTCGAACCCGTGATATAGCGCGTCCAGTTAAAACCTCCATCCGTTGATTTGTAACAGTCGCGGTACATTGCATACACTACAGTGTCAATTACAGGATCCTGAATAAGGGCATCTACGAGAAACGTATTTTGGGTTGCATCGTTACAACCACAACCATACCATGGTGTAACGTCAAGAAGATTTGCACCGCTGTTGGTCGTTCTATACAGAAAAGCATTGGAACCGTTCACAATGAAATCCGAAGAATCGGTCCTGTTGATCATGCATTCACCTGCATCGCAGCACACCATAAAATCAAGATAACCGGCGCGGTACCGGTGAGCGCCATTGTCCTGAGTGCCCCCGGTGAGCAGAAAGCGGTCATTATCATAGTCTGCTACGTGGTAAAATTCCATTGCATTCATTCGCGCTGAAATAAATGACCAGGTAAGTCCCGCATCCGTTGACTTGTAAATTCCACCATCACTTGCCACATACACCACACTTCCGTTGATTACTATGGCATGCACATCTTCGTGAACATATTTACTCGGCGAACATGAGTAACATCCCACCGCCCTGTTGCCATTGTCCCAGGAAACTCCGCTGTTGGACGATTTCCACACATTGATACCGCCGGTATAGACCACCGCACTGTTTGCAGGGGAAACTGCGATGGCCAGGTCATAGTCGGATTGATCACCTTGCGGACCTCCGTTTGAATTATAACTTAGAATATTCGGTGTATTGGATTGCCGGTTAAAGGATGCTCCGCTGTTGGTGGATTTATACAATCCGCTGAATCCTGCTGTTCCGGCCGGCCCATTTCCGGGACCCATCAATACATATACATCGTTAGGGGCAGCGGGTGAAACACCAATCTGCATACGAATCGTATTGGTTGGTTTAGCCGGGGAGTAGGCAGTGGTGGGCGCAGCAGTCCATGTACGGCCGGTATCTGAAGACACATAAAAAGTAGTTGCACTGGTGGCGTAAACCACCCCCGGACTTCCAGGCTTGAATTCCACGTCAAAGATACCAATTGCAGAAAGCGCCTTTGTCCAGGTAAGACCTCCATTGACAGTACGGTAAGTTCCATCGTCGGTTGCCACCACCAGCAATTGATTATTCACACTACTCATCGTCATTGCATACCCCCTTCGCAGCAAGGAAAAAGAAAAAGACAATCCCGTAGCGAACCAGTTGGCTCCACCATCAAAGGATTTCAGCACCCCCGTACAGGGATTGTAGTTGGAATCACCATCTCCATTGAGAATATAAATGATATCGGGATTGACCGGATCTATCACAATGGCTGAAACACCCATAGAGGGTATGCCGTTGGTCAGGTTCGTCCAGTTCAGTCCGCCATCTGACGAACGAAAAAGCCCTCCCGAACTGCTTCCTGCATAGATAATAGACGTATTCGTAGGGTGGAATGCGAGACAATTTATACGGCCACTCTTCAAAGAGTTCAATGGATTTGCAAAACCATCGTATACTGTATCAACTTCGAGATTGAACCATGCGCCTCCCACCGACATGGCACGCGCCTGTGCGAGTTGGTCCTGGTATTCGTGCATTGCTTGCATCACTTTGGCAGAAGGGCTAACTAAATGGCCTGTTTCATCCACAGCCCCTTCCATAGAACGCAGCCAGCGCTGGTACTGCTTCCAACCGGAACCTTTGCCACAATCTTTGTTGGAATAATACTCGTCCATTTCCGCCTGAATCGTAGCTAGCGTTTTTTGTTGTTTTATCTTTTCCTGCAGGAGTTGCATACCCTGGGCGAAGCCAAAGTGTACAGACAATACCATGAGCAAGAGCAGGAGAATCTCCTTGCGTTTTTTCATAACCTGATTGTTAGAAGTTAGACAGTAAGATTACTTTCCTCGGCGGAGTTCCGCATTTTCAGCTTTCAGGTTAGCAAGTTGATCGTTTAAGCGGATAACATATAAGGTCAGTTCTTCTATCTTTTCGAGCATTTTCACCTGAATATTACCGACTTCTACACCACCTGCACCTTCGATTTCACTGGCAGAAGGAAGGCCCGGTAAATGACCGTTCACATCAATGAAGGCGCTCAACTCTTCCAGAGATTTTAATCGGTAATCTTTAGCGAATACATAATCCGGCCAGCTGGTCTGCAACTGTACTTTTAACTCTTCACACATTACTTTTCCGGCCACTGATAATTTATATCCTGTTGCAGATGTAGTTGTACCAATAGCAACGTCTCCATTGGACTTGATAGTGAGTTTTGGGTCGGCCTGAATGGTCAGATGCAAGCTGCCTGTTGTATTGCCACTGCCCGTTCCTAAATCCATATCCGTAGCTGCTCCGGAGTAGGAACCGATATACCCTCTGTAGAAACCATTCTCGTAAAAGGAAACGAACATCCCTGCCGGAGGAAAAGAAGTAGAAGACCCCCCGTTGATTCGCATCGCTTCCAGGGAAGTCGTACTGACATGCAGGAAGGTGGCCGGCGAAGTGGTTCCAATACCAATTGATCCACCGGTTTCTGTGATGCTGCTATTCACAAGTGTGCTGCCATTCCATAAAGTCAAACGGTTAGCGGTAAGACCAGCTCCCTTCAAATAACCCTGTGTTCCGTGATTTCCCCATGAAAAAGCGCTATTCCAGTTGGTAGAGTTACCACCGGTTGCTGAGATCGTTCCAACCACTTGTAATGCATCAACCGGGCTTGCTGTTCCGATTCCAACTTTTGCACCAATAGTTCCTATTTGTATTCCGGAGGCAGTAGCACTTAGCACACTCGCTCCTTTAATTCGATATAAGGAGTCTGTATTTATACTGCCTCCCTGAACGTCAAAACGCCAAACCGGAGTGAAGTTACCAATGCCAACTTTACCTGAAGAAATGATGTTGATCCGGGTTATGTTATTGGTTTTTATCTTGAAGGTTTTGTTATCCGTTGTGCCTATAAAGTTCACTGCCGGATCTGTTCCGGCATTTCCGTTCAGCGACCAACCGGTTTGTCCGTATATGGTGTTTACCATAAACGAAGCAAAAATGACCAGGATCCATTTAAAGAAGTTTGTTTTCATGATTTCAGATATATTTTAGAAAGCAATATAACAAATTTCTGAGTTCAGATACAGACGAATGAGCATTCGGGTGCAATCTCTTAGCAAAAAGCAGAAAACCTGAGAATTGAAACAATTAAAAAAGCCCCCTGAACAGGAGGCTTTTCATGTTTTTAGAAGTACCGGCTACGGATTGATGGTAATTCTCCGGGAAAACGTTGTGTGGTCGGCTGTCACTTTCAGAAAATAAAAGCCGGGTTTTTTACCACTAAGGTTCACTGAAAAAGTGGTCGGATTTTCACGTTCTATTACAACCTGTTCAATAGGGTTACCAATCATATCATATACCAACAATACCGGCTCCGATGTTATCGTTTTATTGAAGTTGATATAGAGTATTCCTGTAGTAGGAATCGGATACATAGAAACGGTTGTTTCTCTGGAAGGAATAGATTTATCACCTGCATCTGACTGTGCCTGCGCTGTGCTAACAGCGAACATCAGAGAGAAGGCAAGGAAGAAAGAGTAGAGGATGCGTTTCATGGGCATCGTATATTTGATTATATGTACGTCAGCAAAGACCCTGCCGTTACTTGTT
>JBIIHN010000074.1:0-6979 GCA_044235745.1 Bacteroidia bacterium | reverse complement strand
CCATCTTGGGACGATGGCCTTCAGCCATTACCCGGCGATGTACATCAAAAATATTCATGTCGATGTCCGCAGATTTTGAAAACAAAACACGGATATGCTCCGGCATCTCGTAACGGTAGTTCCGCTCAATAAATTCATCGCTCGGAATTCCATCTACATAAATTTCGGGATTCTCATAAATGGCCATCCAATCGATGTATTCATCCCAAAGACCGAAGCGCTGCATATTATTCCCCAGGTCAATAATCGCGAATTCCTTCTTGTTGGTCAACGGACGGGACCCCCTGCCTATCATCTGAAAATAGAGGGTAAGTGACTTGGTTGCCCGGTTCAGGATGATACATTCCACAGACGGCTCATCAAAGCCGGTGGTCAGAATTGAAACGGAGGTAAGGATGGCATCCGGCTTATTCCGGAACCAATCCAGAATTTCCCGTCGTTCCTTCGGGCTATGGTTATGATCGAGGTGTTTAATCTGAAATCCCGCTTCCTGAAAAGTGGCATAAACATATTCTGATGTCGCAATACCATTGTTGAAGATGAGTGTTTTCTTGCCAATGCACTTCTCTTTATATGCGGCCAGCAATTTATCCTGCATCGCCAGATTATTGTAAAGCCGCTCTGAGGAACTAACTGTATAATCGCCGGAACGTCCCACTTTAAGGGAAGTAAGACCTACATGATAATGATACGTCGTTGCTTTTGCGAGATATCCATTTTCGATAAGTGAGGCAATCGACTCCCCCACAATGAGCTCGTCATATGTATCCTTCATCCGGATATTGACATTAGAGCTCAGCGGCGTAGCTGTAACGCCTAACACCACACCCTTCTCATAAAATCGCAGCAGCTTACCAAATGAATTATAATGCGCCTCATCTACGATCATCAGCCCGATATTATCCAGCGAAAGAATCTGATCACGCAGACGATTATTCAGCGTCTCTACCATCGCTACAAAACACATATAGTCATTGGGCACCGGCAACTCCTTCACAGCGGAATTAATAACTTTATTTGACACACCAAATTCCGCCAACATATTGGACGTCTGGGCGCATAACTCAAGCCGGTGCGTTAAAATCATCACCTTCTTTCCGGTTTCACGGATATAACGGCGGGTTATCTCTGAAAAAATCACCGTTTTACCTCCACCGGTAGGCAGCTGATAAAGCAGATTGTATCGCTTAGGATGATCCTTTAACTTATCGAAAATACGTTCAATCGCGTCCTGCTGGTACTGATAGAGTTGCTTACCGGAAGTTTCGGGAGATTGTAACGACATAGGAATAAAACAAAAATAAGAAAAGCCTGCTGATTAAAATATTATCTTTAAAAATAAACCCGATTTTTACATGCATATCACCGGTGGCAGGCAGAAACCCAAAAGAAGTGACGGCTTCTTTTATATATCTTAGCACCAACTTTAAGAGAAAACATGAGCGGGTATATTTATAAAGTCTTCTTTAGGAAACCTCCATTCCGCCGGAAACCATTCACCTGTCTGTTTTTCACAATCCTGATTTTCAGTGCGTGTGCCGGCAATGAAGATCAGAAAGCAGAAACAACAGACCAACCCGAATCTCCAGACACGGTGATTGTCCCTGTCGACACTATTCTCAACAAGTCCGGCTTCCCATTGGTGATCGGACCGAAAAACTGGGAGCCATCCTATAGCAAAGTCTTTTTCAAAGAATATAAAAACAGCAGGTACAAACAGATTGAAGTGAAAGAAAACACTATCATTCTCGACAAACGGGACACCGCCTTATTCCCGGAAACACCTGAAATCGGGAAACGTCATGTATTGCGCGGAGTAGCGCGTGAAATAGAAATTTTACTAAATATTAATCGGAAGAACTATACATCGATTGAATATGAACTGACATTTAGCCATCCTCGCAAAAAGACACTTGAGGTGCACGGAACCGCCCACCTCCATCCTGATTTTTTTATTCGGAATGACCGAGATCAAAGTACGAACAGTGGCGCCACTTTTCTGGTGACAGAATTTGAGGACCTTGGATTTAAAACCTGCCCCGTACGTATACGTTTAGGCTATGAAGAAATCAGCGGTTCTGCCCTTCAGGCAAAGATTGAAAGAAAATGCAACGGCGCATTCGGTCCGGTTACTCCGCAAAACTTTCCTTCTTTGATTGAACGATAGTTCCGGAAACCGTCAGAAATAGTTTATGGTTAACTCATCTGCGATGAATCTGCCGAACTTTATTTGCACTACAATCTACGCTTGTTTCTTTTTCTGCATTTGCACTTCCGCTTCAACAAATGCACAACATTGTCCTTTTGATCGAAGCGGAGCGATTGTAATATCTGCGAGAAATGCCGTTACCGACTCCATCATTGACGGACTGGAGATATTTTTATGTGACAGTCTCGGACATCCGTATCGTTATGCACCGCGTGAAAACGGACAAACATTCAACTTCGTCTGCCAATTCCATCAGAACCCCCAGCGTACTACTTTTGAAGGGCACATCGATAATAATCATCCAGCTGATCCTCTGAAAATAAGATTTCCCTTCGCAGGTCGCGACTATCTGATGATCTGTAGCAGAGGGTACTCCTGCTACAAGGCTTATGTTAAGCTAATAGATCCGCTGAACCGGTATCATTCCTCTTCAGTGATAAAGTTAGTCCCGGAAGATGTGTATCCACTTTGCGGAAACTATGATGAACCGGAATACAGGGACTCCAGAATTCCCGGAAGGCGATATCAACCGGCAATCATCTCATTGTATCCGGTGCGGTAATAAAAAATCATCAGCTTTCATCAGCACACCATATCAAGCCATTTCGGGAATATTTTTGAGAATTTCCCTGAAGTAACTCCAGAATTTCTGTACTGAAGATATCGAAACCCGTTCGTCAGGTGAATGAGCGCCCAGGATCGTCGGGCCGAAAGAAATCATGTCCATCCCCGGATAATTACTGCCTAAAATCCCGCATTCGAGTCCGGCATGGCAAGCCACCACTTCAGGTTTATGATCAAACATCTTTTCATACAATCCGGTCATCGTCTTTAAGATCGGAGAGTTAACATTGGGTGTCCAACCGGGATAAGAACCACCGAACGCCACATTACATCCGCCGGATTCAAAAACGCATTTCAACGCCTGCGCCAGATCCATTTTTGAAGATTCAACGGAAGAACGGGTGAGACAGGCGATGACGATTTCTCCCTTGGTCACCGTTACCTTTGCCACATTATTGGATGTTTCAACCAGATCCTTAATATCCGCACTCATCCGATACACGCCGTTGTGTGCACCATAGATCATCCGAATCAAATCGTCCTGATGTTTTTGCAGCATTACTCGTTCAGGAACCGAAGTGTTTTCCCAGGAGATATCCAGACCGGGCTCCATAGTTTTTAGCTCCGCTTTTATCTGATGCGCTGTATCCTCCAGCATCTTCTCTGTTTTTGCAAGATCCGCAACAGCCACCAGTGCTATGCTTTCGCGGGGGATGGCGTTGCGCAAACTTCCACCATTCAATTCCGCAATCCGAACGGGAGAGGAATAGAGTAAGCGGTTCATGATTTTATTCGCGTTACCGAGTCCTTTGTGAATGTCCATGCCCGAGTGGCCGCCATTCAACCCTTTCACAGTGATCCGTAAGCCCACATAACCATCCGGAGTTTTTTCTTCCGTGTAATTTCTGGTAGCCGTCACATCGATTCCTCCTGCACAGCCGATATCAATTTCGCTGTCATTTTCAGTATCGAGATTCAAGAGTATCTTGCCTTTCAGGATTCCGCCTTTCAACCCCAACGCACCGGTCATGCCTGTTTCTTCATCAATCGTAAACAAAGCATCTATTGCCGGATGTGGTATATCTGTGCTCTCAAGAATTGACATAATTGCCGCCACACCGATGCCATTATCAGCACCGAGGGTGGTTCCTTTCGCCTTCACCCAATCGCCGTCTACAAACATTTTAATTCCTTCAGTATCGAAATCAAAAACGGTATCATTGTTTTTCTGGTGCACCATATCGAGATGGGATTGCAGCACCACGGGTGTACGTCTTTCCATTCCCGGAGTAGCCGGCTTACGGATGATCACATTACGGATATCATCTTCAAAGGTCTCGAGTCCTAGCCGACGACCGAAATCCTTGATGAATTCTATAACACGATCCTCTTTTTTGGATGCACGCGGAACGGCATTCAGATCAGCAAAATTTTTCCAGATGGTTTCGGGTGAGAGTGAGGTTATTTCTGTTGACATTCGACAAATATAATCAACACAAAGGTACATCTACTTAGAAGGACTACCTTTGTTACATCTGAATCCATGCCGAGGTTTTATCCTCTATGAATCCGGAGGATGATGTGTTCTTGAAGACAAAGACGAATCTTCTTTGTTACCTGACCAAAGGTAAATGAACAATGAAGCTTAAAAATCCGAAAACAACCGGTGAAAAGAATCCGTTCGAAATATAGTGGAGTGCTGGAGATCAGTTATGATCGCGGACAAAAAGTCCTGGACTCAAAAAACACCAGTTACTCGTATGGGAATTTACAGCGGGTATGGGACAAAGCCCTGCAGGAAATTTCGATCAAAGACACTGAGCATATTCTGATTCTGGGAATGGGCGGCGGGTCCTCCATCGTACTGTTAAGAGAAAAATACGGTTATAAAGGTAAAATTACTGCGATAGAGCTTGACCCTGTGATTGTACAGATTGCGGATGAAGAATTTGATATCCGCAACAGTCACGATCTGAAAATCCATAACATGGATGCTGTAGCGTACGTAAAGAAAAGAGTGAAGAAGTCAGATCTCATCCTCATTGATATCTTTATCGATGCACTGGTTCCACCCGCAATTCTGACCTATGATTTCTGGAAAAACACAGCTTCCCGAACAGCAGTGAACGGCCATATTCTCTTCAATGCCTTCACCAACGATGAAACCCTTCAGGAAATCTGCGGATGGCTTGAACAATGGAATTTCCAGGTAAAAATCAAAACAAAAGTAAACGGAGCAAACACCATCTTATATGCCCAACGAATGGCAAAATGAAACCACACGCCGTACATCATATCGCCATCATTTGTTCCGACATTGAAAAGTCGAAGCAATTTTACACAAAAGTACTTGGCATGGAAATTCTATCTGAAAACTATCGTGCAGAACGAAATTCCTGGAAAGTTGATTTGGCATTAAATGGTGTTTATGCGATCGAGCTTTTTTCCTTTCCCGACCCTCCTGCCCGACTCAGTCAACCTGAAGCAACAGGATTACGACATCCCGCTTTTGCAGTAGCCAGGCTTGATGAAGCGATCTGCCAGTTACAACAACATGGAATAAAGTCAGAGCCTGTGCGAACAGATCCCCACACCGGTAAACACTTTACTTTTTTCAATGATCCGGATGGGTTGCCGATTGGGTATTATGAAGCCGTTGAAATCTGAGTGACTAAACCTCAATGGCGACAGGCTGATGTATAAAATGAAAACCATTAATTTCGTGTAACATTGAAGTGAATGAAAACCCCAAAATTCACCCCGGCATTACTCGCGTTTACAATCCCCCTACTGCTCTCGCTCAGCAACGCCAACTTCAGCATTCTTGGTTTTGCTGATGCCGCAGAGTTTGCCTTATTAAGTGACCTTGCAGGAGTAGCACATGCCCCCGGATTTCCGGCTTACATTCTGCTCTCTGCCGGATTCACTACGCTGGCAGAACTTTTCGGCATGAACCACATTGCTGCGCTGGTACTCTTCAGCAGTTTCTGCACTTCTCTTGCATCCATGCTTTTGTTTTTTACATCTGACCGGTTATTAAAAGCAACATGGCCCGAACTCAATGATATCCGCCGTAACATGATCAATGTTATTACCGCCATCGCACCGATCACCGGCACTACGATCTGGCATTGGTCACATGGCGTAGAGGTTTACGCGCTGCAGATACTGGCTTCCATGCTGGTGTTACATGGTATGGTGTTGCGCGAAACAGGTCAGGTAAAAAAGGGATTAATCATGGCAGGTATCGGTATTGGTCTGGGTATGGCGAACCATCATCTTACCATGCTGTTGTTACTGCCCTTCATGGCACTGCTCTGGAAACCGGGCTGGTTGAATATCATCAGTATAAAGGGCAAACAAAAAAACACAGGCACACCTTTCCGGTTATCCTTTAACGAACTGAAGCCACTACTCGTACCAGCATTGCTGATCATGGTTGTATCGTATGGTTGGATGATGTACAGATCAGGATATCCTCTTCCTTTTGCCTTCGGCAATCCGGATACGTTAGAACGATTAATCTATCACCTCAGCGGAGGTGCCTGGATAAAAAACACCACGACGGCAGTGAAAGGGATCGTAGGCATGAGGACACCGTATTTTCTCCGCATTTCCTTTGAACAATTCTTTTTTACAGGAATATTTATTGTGCTGGGTATCATCTACCTCTACACCTCGCATAGAAACCGTTTCTGGCTGGCCCTGTTCGGCTATTACGTGTTGGTATTGGTTTATCAGTTACGTATCGACCAGACAACGGATACAGACGCATATCTCTGCGCTCCTTTCTTTCTGCTTTTTGCCCTGGCTCCCTTTGGCATGGCCAGAGTCAGTCAATGGTATGCCAGAGCATTTTATTTTTTACCACTGACCATCCTCCTTCAGGCGGGTTTACACTTCGGCAAAACGGATCAGCGCAACATGGACTTATCTCAGGCGCTCATGAATGACCTTGACAGGGGATGTCCGCAGGGATCCATTGTGCTCATTGCCGACTGGACCAATGTGATTAACTACTACTATGCCCGTATTCATGACGGATTCCGCAATGATCTTTGTGTCCTGAATTACGACCTGAAGTTCACGCATTATGATCTCTTCCGAAGAAACTATCCTGAAGTATACAAGGCCGTTTCGGCTAGCTATGACCGTTACATTCAATTGCTCGGGCAATATCATCCGGACGAGATTTACAACACAGGC
>JBIIHN010000073.1:0-7002 GCA_044235745.1 Bacteroidia bacterium | reverse complement strand
GAGGCTCTTTTCATTTGATTGCCTAAAGTGTACAAATCACTTCCCTGAAAATCCTTAACCGCTTCATAGACATTAACAGCTACTTCTACGGCTTTTTGCCAAATTACTAGTTTTCTGAAATTTCTCATGTAGTTTTTTTACAAACATACCTTCACCTCAATAAAATTAACTTCAGTTAAACGTTTATAAACGAATACAAATGTTTCCTGATGATAATCGGTTCAACAACAAATGCTCTTCCTCTAAAAGTCAAACAAAGACTTTACATAAAACCGAAAGCAGATATCTTGTGACAAGTCCAGGTCGCGACCTAACCCAGGCATTGCATACGACAGGCAGCAAGCAGCGGGTAGCCGGCAGCATGCAACAGATGTTCTATGGGAGGGTCAGGTCGCGACCTGACCCTCCCATTGCATACGACAAGCAGCAAGCAGCGGGTAGCCGGCAGCATGCAACAGATATCTTGTGACAAGTCCAGATCGCGACCTGACCCTCCCATTGCATACGACAAGCAACAGAAAACCCTATTCTCTTCGCGTCTTCTATTGATTATGCGGATAACGGATAAAATGCATTTGCTTGATCAACCCCATCATCGCAGCGCGAAGCTCTGAGATATTTTCTTTATTCGCTGCAGAAATAAAAATTACAGGGGTATTTCCTCTCGCCATCCATGAACGTTTCATTTCCTCCAACGTCATTCCTGATGGTTCTTCTTCTCCCTCCACCGGCTCCGGATGACGATACGCATCGATTTTATTAAAAACCAGTAACACCGGCTTATCCAGCGCTCCGATCTCCTGCAAGGTCTCGTTAACTACATGAATATGCTCTTCAAAATTGGGATGTGAAATGTCCACCACATGCAATAAAATATCCGCTTCGCGCACTTCATCCAATGTCGACTTAAACGACTCTACCAGATCATGGGGCAACTTCCGTATGAATCCAACGGTATCGCTCAGCAAAAAGTGAATATCCTCCAGCACCACCTTGCGAACTGTTGTATCGAGTGTAGCAAAGAGTTTATTCTCGGCAAAGACCTCACTCTTACTCAGGAGATTCATCAGCGTACTTTTTCCTACGTTGGTATAACCTACCAGCGCTACACGCACCATCTCCCCTCTTCTCTTCCGCTGCGTGACACTTTGCTTGTCAATTTCAGCGAGCTTCTCTCTGAGCCGTGCAAGCTTATCGCGGATAACACGGCGGTCGGTTTCAATTTCCGTTTCACCCGGACCCCGCATGCCGATTCCGCCCCGTTGCTTTTCAAGGTGGGTCCACATACGGGTGAGGCGCGGAAGGAGGTACTTGTATTGTGCCAGTTCTACCTGCGTCCGTGCCTGCGCCGTGCGTGCCCTGCTGGCAAAAATATCCAGGATGAGCGTGGTACGATCCAACACCTTACAGCCGATGATCTTCTCAATATTTCGTAACTGCGATGGCGTTAGTTCATCATCGAAAATAGCAATCTGTATTTCATGCGCTTTTACAAAGGCGATGATCTCCTCCATCTTACCCTTCCCGACAAAGGTCCGGATATCAGGGCGATCGAGCTTCTGTGTGAATCGTCTGACCGTAACGGCTCCGGCAGTCTCGGCAAGAAACGCCAGTTCATCGAGGTACTCTACAACCTTTTCTACGTCCTGTTCACGGGTAATTAACCCAATCAGAATAGCCCGCTCCGGTTGCTTTTTTAAATCAAGAGGTGTATGTGGCAAGTGCTGTTGTATTAATCTGCTGCCGGTATCAGAACCAGCCGCGTCCTGCTCCTACTTCACGGAACGGCCAGGGAATTGCAATCAGAATCAACAATAGACCAATGGTAAAATACAAAGCCTGCGCCTTGAATTTGTCCTGATCACTGGTCGCTTTCTTGGCCTTGATATGACCAATCGTGAGTAGAGCAATACTTACGATCATCAGCGATAAATGTTCAACCGCCCAAAACCGATTGATGCTGTCCTTCATAGCTGCGCCCATGTTCGCCAGTGATTGTTGCACGGTGGGACTTACCATATACAGCAACCCGCCGATCAACAATTGCAGATGGGCTGAGATCAACGTAAACAGAGAAAGTTTACGGTCGCCGGGACCGAATACTTTACCGCCGTTACGGCCCTGCAGCGCTTTAATGACTACTGCAATGAGCAGTAACAATAATATCCACCGCAACAGGCTGTGGAAGTGGAGTAGTCCGATATACATAGTTCGTAGTTTGGTGGGACAAATTTACGACAAAAGCAGGTTCTCCCCATGTTATCAATCTGCTAGTACATAAATCGCTTTGTAAGCTGTCTGTCAGAATTTTGACAAGCACCTGACAAGCCTGTGGAATTTTGGGAAAGGCTGCATCGTTAGATGAAAGAACCTAACATTATAGATTATGAACATCTTCAAAAATAACTGGGATAGTCCCGTTTCACAGGAACGTCTGCAACTTGTATTCGAACACCGTCATCAGGAATATGGCGCTTATCAGCTGCGTCGTGATTATTCACGAACTGTTCTGCTGGCCTTCCTCCTCACATTTGGTATTGCCGGACTGATTACCTCCGGGCCCTTCTTGATGAACTACCTCTTTCCTGCTCCTGTCAAGTACATTGAACTGGGTCCCGAAGTAATACTCGACCCGCTATTGATGACCAAGCCGGAAAAACAGGAGTTTTTCATCGAAGAGAAAAAAGAAACATCCACGAAGTCGGCGACAGAAACCAAGGCCAATTCGGAACAATTCACTAATCTGAAAGTCTCGGAAACCGATTCTTCAAAGATGAAAACGCAGGATGAGTTATCAACGACAACGGTGGCCACTACCACCCATAAAACCGACAGCACCAACACCAATACGGAGCCATTGCCAATCACGACCGGCACGAATAATACCACCAATACATTCATCACCTGGGCGCAGAAGATGCCTGAGTTCCCCGGAGGAGAAGCCGATATGATGAAGTATCTGAAGAAAAACATCCGTTACCCGGGACAAGCTCTGGCAGAGAATATTACCGGCACCGTTTATCTCTCCTTTATCATCAATACAGAAGGGAAAGTATCGCAGGTGAAAATATTAAAAGGGATTGGCGGCGGATGTGAAGAAGAGGCTGTGAGAGTGGTGAAATCGATGCCGGTATGGGAACCCGGAAAACAAAACGGCAACCCCGTAAATGTGCAGCTCACTTTGCCGGTCAGTTTCAAAACAAGATAAAGGATGTCCCTTGAGAATGCAGTCCGTAAAAACGGGGTGCATTTTTACTGTTCAGGCCTCCTGTTGGTCGATAATTGCAGAGGATTGGTCTAAAGAGTTGGAGATATCCTGCTGAACACTTTACTTTTGAGGAATCCTAAAACTATGAAACGTCATCATCTTGCCTTCGCATTGCTGATCTCCACTGTGCTGGTGAGCAGTTGTAAAAATAACCGCACTGCTACTGTCAAAAAAGATTTCCCGGAGATTAAAGTCGTCGCTCCTACCGATGAACAACTTGCCTATCGGGCCAGTGTTACACGTCGGCATGATCTCGTTCATATGGACTTAGCTGTGCGCTTTGACTGGGAGAAAAAACATCTCTTTGGCAAGGCTGCTATCCGTATGAAACCCCATTTTTATGCAACAGACCGTGTATGGCTCGATGCACGGGGTATGCAGATTCTGAAAGTGGCGCTGATCAGCGGGAAGGATACCACCGATCTCACCTACTCTTACGCCAACGATAGTCTGGGTATTAACACACCGCTTTATCAGAAAGATGATGTATTTACACTATACATCGATTATATTGCGAAGCCGGATGAACTAAAGACTGTTGGAGGAAGCAGTGCTATCAGCAGCGACAAAGGATTATACTTTATCAATCCCGACGGGGCAGAGAAGAAAAAGCCGCGGCAGATATGGACACAGGGAGAAACGCAATCCAACTCGGTTTGGTTTCCAACCATCGATGTCCCCAATCAGAAACTCACTCATCAGCTCAGCATCACTGTAGAAAAGGAATTCCAGACACTCAGTAACGGAGTAAAAACAAACAGCATCGAACATACCGATGGCACCCGCACCGATGTATGGCGGCAGGATCTTCCGCATGCACCCTACCTGGTCATGATGGCTATCGGCCCTTACAAAGTCGTTACTGACAAATGGCGTTCCATAGACGTGAGTTATTATGTAGAACCAGAGTATGAAAAAGTTGCGCGGAATATCTTCGGCAACACACCGGAAATGCTCGATTTCTTCTCCAAAACACTGGGAGTAGATTACCCGTGGTCGAAATATGCACAGGTGGTAGTGAGAGATTATGTAAGCGGTGCCATGGAAAACACCACAGCGACCATTCACGGAGAATTTTTACAACAGGATGAACGCGAATTACTGGACGGCACCAACGAAGATGTCGTATCGCACGAGTTGTTTCATCACTGGTTCGGTGATTATGTCACCTGCGAATCCTGGTCGAACCTGGCATTGAACGAGAGTTTTGCCACGTACGGAGAATATCTTTGGAATGAATACAAGTATGGGAGAGAAGAAGCAGACATCGGCCGTTTGAATGACGTGAATGCTTATCTGCGGGAGGCTAAAACCAAAAAAGTGAACCTCGTTCGTTATTATTATGAGAACCGTGAAGATATGTTCGACCGCCACTCTTATCAGAAAGGCGGATGCATTCTTCATATGTTGCGCAAACACATTGGAGACACTGCCTTTTTTGCCTCACTCAAGCTTTACCTGCAAACCAATGCTTATAAGCCGGTGGAGTCGCATCAGCTGCGACTGGCATTTGAAGAAGTAACCGGACAGGATTTAAACTGGTTCTTCGAGCAGTGGTTCCTGGGTAAAGGTCATCCTGTACTCAACATCACTTACGACTGGAATGAGGCATCCCGTACGGCCAGCATGACCGTCAAGCAGGAACAGGATCTTTCGGAGGAGCCCCTGTTCCGCATACCGGTAGCAGTAGATATATACGAAAACGGAAAAGCACGTCGGGAAGAAATAACTGTATCTAAAAAATCTGAAACTTTCACATTCACCTGTGCCTCCAAACCGGATGTCATCAATTTTGATGCAGAGAAAATGCTCACCGGAGTAAAGAGCGACAAACACAGCAACAGTGAATGGATAGCGCTGTACCGGAATGCACCGTTGTTTCAAGATCGCTACGAAGCATTGCTTGCAATCTCAAAAGATTATAACGATGGTTCAGCAGAAGCGGCTGTGATTTTGGAGGCGATGAAGGATAAAAACTGGAAGATCCGCGAAACAGCTATCGCAAAATCGGCCGTCTTGTGCAAAGGAGCGCAGAAGGGAGATGTACAAAAAACGCTGATGGAAATCGGCAACAAGGACCCGAAATCCTCAGTGCGTGACGAAGCGATCAGCATGATTGATGAACAGTTTGAAGGCGACGACCTGATCCCATATTATCAAAACGCCACCAACGACAGTTCCTTTGATGTAGTTGAATCCGCCTTCATGGCACTCGCATCGGAGCGACCTGAAATCGCGCTGAGGCTGGCAGCGACACATGAAACGGATCGCCATGACCGGATGGATGCCATCCTTGCCGGACTGTATGCAAAACATGGATCTGACGCGCAAGCCTTATTCATGAACAAAGCATTGATTAACAGTTCAGGTTTCAGCACCTATAACCGATTACAGCAATACGCCCGGTTCCTGCAGCGCTGTAAACAACAGTCCAATATAGCAGCAGGCATTACAACGATCTTTGAAACCGGTAAAGCCGCGCAAAACTGGGCCGTACGTTTGTCTGCGGTACAGTCGCTGACTCAAATGGGCAACTATGCCGGGGAACAAGCTGCTGCTGCAACAAAATCGGGTGACACCGCCCTCGCCTCCACCTGGAGTACACATCAGAAAAATGCCGCTAACTATCTCGAGATACTGAAGAAAAATGAAACCAATGAAATGTTGCTGAAAATCTTCAACTCCGGCAACTAAACAGCCCCTATTTCAGACATGGAGCAAAAAATCTTCTCATGCAGCATTGACAAATTCTCGAAAATAATTTCGGGACTATTGATCCTTTTTGCTGTCTACTTTTCATTGATTCCATGGATACAAAACCTCGAGGATAAACCTGAGCTGGCGAAAATTGTATTTACGGCTATCGGAGCCGGTCTGTTAATTTTAAGTGGAGTTATGTTTCTTTTCTCGCCGGTAGCCTACTCCATCTCCGGACAGGGTATAGAAGTTGAACGACGTGCAGGCGCCCTGCTCATTCCCGCTGATGAAATCAAAAACGTACGTCTTCCCATCGACAAAGAGTTATATTTTCCTGTCCGTACGATCGGAAACGGAGGCCTTTTCGGCTATACGGGCCGTTACTACACCAAACACCTCGGCTCCATGATCTGGCAATGCACCCGGCGCGACCGGCAGGTAATTATTGAACGCAACAACAAACTGCCATTGGTGATCAGTCCGGATGAGCCGGCCAAATTTGTTTGGGCAGCAGGTGAGTTGCACCTGCCTGTGGTCAGCGGATAACGAAATAATTGTACGACCAGCTGAGCAATAAAAGGAGGAACATCAATTCCATCAGCCAGTTCTTTTTACCCGACAAGAAATAATACGTCAGATAAACAGACAATGGAATAGCCAGTGTGTTGAAGCGGAATAATAATTCATCGCGCGAAACCAACACAGAAAGAAGGCAGACCGGTATCATCAACACCAGCAGCTGCTGGATCAATCGTGATTTTGTAACGTTTTTGAAATAATTCACCTGCAGCTTTAGCATTGACAGCAGAAAAAGAATTCCCACCAGCACGATGCTCATGGTATATTCAACCGCAAAAAAATGAGTCAGGTCAATCTGACGCTTAATCCCTGAAACGAAAACCCGCTCGTAAAAAAGCAACAGCTCGTCCTTCAGAAAAAAATACAGAAAAGCAAAAAAGAACGGCAGGAACAAGCCCATCAGTCCTACAATCCACTCTCGCCATGAAAAAGGGCGCAGCATGAGCATTCCCAGAAAA